>JALRDR010001048.1 GCA_023262145.1 Planctomycetaceae bacterium
CTTCGTCTGCGGATCCACTCCGGTCTTCGTGAGCAGCCAGTCCGTCGTGCCCTCCCGCGCATTCTCAGCTGCGATCACGTTCGCCCGTGGCTGAGCTCCCACGGCGCATGGCTGCCCCGTTCCCATTCCACCTGAAATTCGGCCAGCAGCAGCTGAGTTCCCCGCCAGTGCCCAGCTGCCGGAGACGGCCAGAAACTCACGTCGCGGCAGGGACTGACGCGGATCCTCCGACAATGATCCATGACCCGTTCCACTCATACCCCTTGCCCCCCTGCTGCACACCGCCACGTCCGCCGGCCAACTCCACCCGCGTTGAGCAAACACGGCGTGCCAATGCAAGTCGTGTACCCAGTTGTAACACGCAACCGGACCGGTTGCATCCCGGGCAGGCGTCCCGCCTGCACCTGCTCCTCCGGCGGCGGGGGTTTGAGACTGCCAATTCGCCTCGCTGGGCGAATTGTTGGGGCGATGGACGCGGGAGCCCGCAGGCCGCACCAGGAAACGAAGTGACGCAGATCCGGCAAGGCGAATTCGTATTCACGCTGTCATCCAAACCAGGGACGCTCTCCCGGATCTGCGCTGTCGCCTGGTCCGGGCTACGGAGGATCACCTGTCAGGCGGGAGCCCGACCTGCGGTTGCTACGCCTTGCAGGGGTCTTCCGAACGCCAACGCGGCTGCAGTTGCGGCGGTCTCCGCTGCAGAAGTCGCTGGACACAACTCGCCGCGGCTGACTGGGCTCATTCTGCCCCGCGAATCACTGCCAGCGCCTGCTCAATCATCTCCTTCCGCGCCAGTTCTGCTCGCCACGCCAGAGGAATACCGCTCTCTCCCCAGTATGCGCCAGCAAATTGCCCGCAGACGGCTCCGGTCGTATCCGCGTCGTCACCGAGATTCACAGCCTTCAGAACCGCCTCCTCAAATGACTCTGAGCTCTGAAAGGCCCACAATGCTGCCTCCAGACTCTTCACGACGTACCCACTGCCAGCAATCTCCGGTGGCTGCAGTCTCCGATAACTGCCGGTAAGCACATCCGCTATGTCCGGATGCAATGCTGCCGAATCTGTCAGCTGCTGCAGCGGCCGCCAGTCCGGTGAAAGTACTTCAGCACGGTCTACTCCCTGCATCAATCCGGCCAGCATCACTGCCATCACACGGCAGGCAGACAGACACTGCGGACTGGCATGAGTCGTCAGGCTGGATTCCGCCGCCAGTTCCGCCAGTCGCTGCACATCGTCACGAAACATCGACAGGAAGTGGATCGGCACCGGCGCCAGACGCATGATGGAACCGTTGCCGCTGGACCACTCGGCAGTGTCGCCGGACTTCAGCGGGTCCCCATGCTGCTCAAACCGAGACAACGCTGCCGCAGTCGCATTACCAATGTCAAAACAACGATCAATCACTGAGTACTGGCCGTGCCTCCACCACGCGATGTAACGCTGCGTCTGATCGGCAGGGTCCCAGCCGACACAACAAATACTGTCGGCCAGTGCCAGCGCCATACTGGTATCGTCCGTCCATTCACCTGGAGCCAGCCCGTGCGGTCCTCCGGAGCGGTAGCCGGTCACCGGTGCAAAGGAACCAGGCTGACGAAACTCGACCGCCGCACCCAGCGCGTCGCCCACTGCCAGTCCGATCATGCAACCGCGTTGTCGATCGAGCACAACTGCTGCTTCGTGCTGCTGTTCACCGGAAAAATCACTCAGTCCCATGCTGCATCACCTCTGCATTACCTGTTCATTGCGTCCACACGCTCCCACCACGCTCACGTTCTCTGACAGATACCCGTCACTGCGGATCAGCGTGCGAATCAACCGAATCAAAACTGCGGGCTGCAGTTTCTGATCTGGTCCTGCCAATACAACCGTCATCACGTTGCCGTCAGCCCAACGGACGCAGTGCCAGCACTGGATTCTGCCACTTACTGATTCTGGTGTCATCTGAGCAATCGCCGTGGCTGCGGCACTTGAGCACTCGCTGCTGCCAGCCGCTCACCACAGGCGTCCATTCCTGAAACACTGAATGCTCATAAGCAGCAAATCCTCGATTCCGTTCATCAGCCAGATAAATCCGTGTCGCACTGTTTGCGTTCTGGTAAACTCTGAGCAGACAAATCTGGTGGTACTCAAAGGGATATCGCAACCAGCTGCCCCAGGAGAAACACACAGCCATGACACCCGAACAAGTCGACCTCTACCGCCCGCTCCTACACGGATTCCTCAACGGCGAACTCGACCGAAAACAAACAGCCGACGTCAACGATGCGCTCCGTCGCTCTGCGATCCTGCGTTCGGAGTTCGAGCAACTGCGTGTCAGCTCCGGGAAGCTGAATACGCCCTCCTCTGTTGAACCAGCGGACCCCACCACCGATCAGCTCAGCAACACGCCCCTGCAACGGCTTCTTCCACTCGCTGGCGTATGGCTGATTCTGGGAGGTTACCTGGCGATTATTCTGTATGCACTCTACGAGTCATGGACTGACGATGGCTTCAACGTCCCCAACACGGCAGTGACTGTAATTTTCCTGGCCGCAACCGCTCTGCTGGTCGCAATCACACGCAGACGCTTGATGACAGCCACGACAGACCCCTACAAGGACATCCAGCGATGATTCTGACCACAACCGACACGATCCCCGGTCGCCAGATTACACAAACGCTGGGACTGGTGCGTGGCAATACCGTTCGCGCCCGCAACGTCGGTCGTGACATCTTCGCCGTTCTGAAAAACCTCGTTGGTGGCGAAATCGACGAATACACCAAGCTGATGGCAGAATCTCGGGAACAGGCCATCGATCGTCTGTGCGACGACGCAGCTCGACTCGGTGCCGATGCCATCGTGGGCGTTTATTTCACAACGTCGATGATCAGCCAGGGAGCCGCAGAAATTCTGGCCTATGGAACGGCGGTAAAACTGGCAGAGGAGTGATGCATGCGGCCTCGCCCCTGCCCTGACGGCAATCACCCCCTGCCCTCAGTGCGGGACCACCGCAGATCTCAACTGCCGGCACGGCCCGCTGCGGACCGCCTGACAGGACTCACTTCATCTTCAGTTCAGGCCAGATTCGCATCAGCAGACCCGCAGACACGCCCGCCACAAGCACACTCAACGCGAACTCACTCCACGCTTCGTAAAGCAGATACCCGGTCCCGAACAGCAGGGACTACACCAGAAATGTTGAGGCCACCATGGCCTT
>JALRDR010001063.1 GCA_023262145.1 Planctomycetaceae bacterium
AGTTCATTCCCCCGCTGCAATTGCTCGAAATTGCAGAAATTTCCAGGATTATGGACCTCAATCCGACCTGGAATTGTCTTGAGTCCGGCGATTCCGATACATATACGCTTCGTTTTCTGTCCCTGATTGTTCTCTGGCCTGTCGTTTGATCCCTCCGGATCACGCCGCATCCCTCAGGAAACCACTGATGTACTTGCTGCTCCAAGGGCTGTTACTTCTTCTGCTCCAGGCGCCCGTCGCTGAAACTCAGGCGCCTGCAGACCAGGCCGCGACAACTCCGGCTGCCGCCGAGACTGCAGAGACAACTACTGCTGTCGAGGCTGTCGGTGCAGCGCAGTCTGCCGACAATGCCGCAGCTGTGGCGGAGGATGCCGCTGCAGCAGAGCTGCTGGAAGCATTCTCCACAGCTGATCAGGAACCGGCTGCTGACGCCGACGCCACTGTTGCGACTGCTGATTCCGAGGCAGACGCACCGCCGGCAGTCGCTTCCGGGCGCAGTACATTTGCGGTTCTGCTCCTGCTGGCAGCAGTCGTCGTGCTTCCGCTGCTGGCTGGAAACTACATCTCAAAAGCAATCAGAGTACCGGAATGGAGCTCCCGTATCGCCGTTGTGACATTTGTGCTCACAGTCGGCCTGATGCCATTTGTAACTTCACTGATGGATGGAATCCCGATTTCCGAACGCTTCCGTCTGGGAATCGATCTGGCCGGCGGAACCAACATGGTGTTTCAGGTCCGCGGGGGTGAAAAAGAGATCAATGAGTCGATCATGGACCAGATGGTTGGTGCCGTAAGTCGCCGTATTAACCAGTCTGGCACAGAGGAAATCACAGTTCGAGCCGTCGGGACCGACCGTATTGAGGTCATCGTGCCCGGTGAAGACCCGCAGACTGTTGATGACATCAAACGCCGCATTGTCCGGCTTGGCAGCCTTGAATTCTTTGTCGTCGCCAACCAGACCGATTCAGCGATTGTCAGACAGGCCCGTTCCATGGATCTGTCGCAGAAGGACGTTGTCGTCAATGGTGAGGTGCTGGCCCGCTGGATCCAGGCGGCGGAAAAGGACGGTGAACCCCGACTGCTGCAGGACCCGGAGGCCATCAGCCGCTCATTGCAGGCCACACGTGAAGTGAACGGACGGGTTCAGAGTTACAACACAGAAGAATATCTGCTGCTGCTTGGTTCCGAGGAAGAGCGAGTCACCGGACAGTACCTGTCCTCTGCTACTCCGGACGTCGATCCACAGACCGGCGAACTGGTTGTCAGCTTTGTCTTCGATACCCAGGGCGGTTATCTGTTTTCCAAGCTCACAGGCGACAACAGGCCAAGAGAAGGTGTACCTCGACGACGTCTGGCCATTGTGCTGGACGGGCGACTTGACAGTGCTCCCTACATCAATGAACAGATCAATGGTCGCGGTCAGATTTCCGGCGGGGGCTCCGGCTTCACACGAAGTGAAGCTGACGAACTTGTCTCTGTGCTCAATGCTGGTGCCCTGGAGGTGCCAATTGACCCGAAACCGCTGAGCGAAGCGACCGTCGACCCGACTCTCGGACAGGATGTGCGTGAAAAGGGGATCACGGCAACGGCGATCAGTGGCGTGCTGGTAATGGTATTCATGCTGGTCTACTACCGCTTCGCGGGGCTGATTGCAGTCATTTCCCTGATTCTCAATCTGATCCTCACGCTCGGTGCAATGGTGTCCATCCCGGCAACATTTACATTGCCCGGTATTGCAGGTCTTGTTCTGACCATTGGTATGGCGGTGGACGCGAACGTTCTGATCTACGAACGCATGCGTGAGGAACTCCAGCGGGGTGCTGGTGTTCGGGTTGCCATTCAGAATGGATTTGAGAAAGCCTTCATCACCATTTTTGACTCCAATATCACTACGCTGCTGACGTCAATTGTCCTGTTTTACTTCGGGACTGATCAGATTCGCGGATTCGCCGTTACGCTGTTTATTGGTCTGGCAATCAGCATGTTCACCGCTCTTTATGTGGGTCGACTGCTGTTTGACATTGCCGAACGTACTGGACTGCTCCGCAGCATCAGCATGCTGAAGCTCGTTGGTGAGACCAACTTCAACTTCATGAAATATCGCAAACTGCTCTTCACGGGTTCCGCCTGCGTAATCGCCGTCGGTCTGGCTGCATTCGCAGTCCGTGGAGAAAAGAACTACGACATTGACTTCACCGGGGGCACCATGGTTGCCTTCCAGATGACAGAGCCGCAGAACACCAGCGATGTGGCCGCAGCTCTCGAACAGGAGTTCGGCGACGATTTCTCACTGGAGCGTCTGACCATTGGTGGTGAAGAGCAGGAGGGACGTGGACGCTACTTCCGTCTCCGGTCAACAGAGCGAGATTCAGGGAGTACCGATGCGGCCGCATCAGCAACAGAAGATTCTGCGGAAGACCGCGTCCGCGAGCGCGTCTATCAGGCATTTCGCGACAACGCTGAAATGAAACTGCGTATGGTCTCTCTGGAGTTCAGTGACATCACTGCAGTTGAAGTCGACGAGACAGACGATTCAGTGGAAGCTGTAGCAAGACTTCGATTTCGAGACGGGCTGCAGTCTGAACTGAACTTCTCTGAGGAACTGGCAATCGGAACAGCGACTGATCTGATTGCCGCCAGACTGTCCGAAGCGCGTGAATCAGATGCCGCTGGCTTGTTTGGTCTGGAAGGTCTGGAAGGATCGGGAACAAGTGCTTCTTCCCGGGCCGTCAGAAAATTCAGCCGCTTTGCGGTTCGCGTGCTGCCGGACGTGACATCCGACCAGCTGAATGCAGCACTGACATCCGCCCGTACTGCACTGGCTCAGGAGCCGTTGTTCGATGAAGTGAATACCTTCGCATCAGCGGTAGCCCAGGAGACACGAGCAGATGCTGCGGTAGCTGTCTTCCTCAGCATCCTCGGTATCTCCGCCTATATCTGGTTCCGTTTCCAGAATATTGTGTTTGGACTGGCTGCGGTCGTCTCACTGGTGCATGACGTACTCATCACTGTCGGCTCAGTGGCTGTGGCGGGGCTGATTTCCGGCAACACACTGGCCGATCTGTTTCTGATTGAAGACTTCCGCATCAATCTGCCAATGATCGCAGCATTCCTGACGTTGGTTGGTTACTCGCTGAACGACACCATTGTAGTGTTTGACCGAATTCGTGAAGTACGCGGGAAGAACCCAAGGGTGACCAACGCTATTGTGAACACCTCACTCAACCAGACTCTGGCCAGAACCCTGATGACAGGGATCACTGTCTTCATCGTTGTGATCATCCTGTATGTCTTTGGTGGTTCCGGTGTGCACGGATTTGCCTGGTGCCTGCTGATCGGATCGATCTCCGGTACTTACTCCTCGGTCTACATCGCCAGTCCCTTCCTGGTCTGGTTCCTTGATCGCAGCAAGGCAATCTCAGCCGACGCCTGATATCAGGTCCGGTGGCTGCCCCGGCAGTACCACCAGCAGTTCTTTCGGCCCGTATTCTCAGAATGCGGGCCATTTCTTATTTATCTGTCCTGATTACGGACTTCGGCAGAGAACCTGAATGATTGACGAATCTTCTCCGACATGGACTTCCACAGACGCTGCGGAACTTTATGAAGTTCCTCGCTGGGGCAACGGCTACTTTTCCGTGGGCCGGAACGGTAGGGTGCTGGTTCATCCGGACCGTGATCCTGGTCGTTCCATCAATCTTGAGGAGCTGGTCGATCGTCTGCAGATGCGGGGGCTCGATCTTCCCGTACTTCTGCGTTTCAATGGCATTATTCGTGACCGCCTGGCGTGCCTGCATAAGGCATTCAGTGACGCCATGCAGGAATCAAACTATGACGGAACTTACAGCTGTGTTTACCCGATCAAGGTGAATCAGCAGCGTGAAGTGGTTCAGAAGGTTGTGGAGTACGGACGCGAATTCGGTTTCGGTCTGGAGGCAGGAAGCAAACCGGAACTGCTCGCCGTCGTAGCAATGACAGAGGCTGAAACTCCGATCATCTGCAATGGCTTCAAGGACGCTGAATTCATTGAGATGGCTCTGCTGGCTCAGAAAATCGGCCGCCATGTGATCCCTGTTGTTGAAAAGTACACCGAGCTGAAGATGATTCTCGAGTGTGCTGAGAAACTGCAGGTCCGTCCGCAGATCGGGATGCGCGTCAAGCTGGCGGCGCGTGGAGCCGGTCGCTGGCAGTCTTCCGGCGGCTATCGCTCCAAATTCGGACTTCGAGCCGGTGAAATCCTCGATGCTCTCGAGGAGCTTCGCAGTCGCGGCATGGAAGACTGCTTCACTCTGCTGCATTTCCATCTGGGCAGTCAGATCACCAACATCCGCCAGGTAAAAGCAGCACTGAATGAAGCGGCACGCGTCTACGCGGAGCTCAGTCGCCGCGGGGCCGGGCTGAAATACATCGATGTCGGCGGTGGCCTGGGTGTCGACTATGACGGCTCTCAGACCAACTTCGAGTCGAGCATGAACTATACAATTGAGGAATACGCGCGCGACGTCGTACACACCATTCAGACCGTGTGTGACGAGGCTGAACTGCCGCACCCCAACATCATCTCAGAAAGCGGGCGCGCCGTTTCCGCGTTCCACAGTGTGCTCATCTTTGGTGTGCTCGGAGTATCCCGACAGGGCTCAGACTCCCCGCTGGACCCGGCACTGACGATCCCCGAGGACGCCGACCAGCCGCTGCACGACCTGCTGCAGTGCTACCACGGGCTTACACAGCGCAACATGCTGGAATCATTCCATGATGCGCAAACGGCCATTGATACGCTGATGACACTGTTCAACACAGGGTACCTTTCCCTCGAACAACGCTGTCTTGCTGAAGATATCTACTTTGCCACCTGCCATCGCATCTGGGAACTCACCCAACAGCTTGACTTCGTGCCGGAAGAACTGGAGCGTCTGGACAAGCTGCTGTCTGACAACTACTTCTGCAATTTTTCCCTCTTCCAGTCGTGCCCTGATTCATGGGCCATCAAACAATTATTCCCGGTCATGCCGATTCACAAGCTGGATCAGCGACCGACACAGCACGGAGTGCTCAGCGACATCACCTGCGATTCTGATGGCAAGATCGATCAGTTTATCGATCGCCGCGATGTCCGTCGTACACTGATGCTGCATGCCTATGATGGAAGTCCCTATTACCTCGGGATCTTCCTCGTGGGTGCCTATCAGGAAATCCTTGGCGATCTGCACAACCTGTTCGGCGATACCAATGCCGTGCACGTTGACCTTTCTTCTTCGGGCGAAGTCATGCTGGATACCATCATCAAAGGGGAAACCGTCAGCGAAGTGCTCGATTATGTCCAGTTCCGGGGAAGTGAACTGATTCATCGTCTGCAGTACGCGGTTGAGGTGGCTGTCAGAGAAAATCGCATTGATCACATTCAGGCGGGGCAATTTGTAAAATTCTACGAAGAAGCCCTGAACGGCTATACGTATCTCGAAAAGTCCGAGGGCGAATAGCTCACCAGACTCAGCCTGATGTGCTCAATGAGCATTCACTTCTGCAGCCGCTGCAGCTGAAACGTCTGCGGGTTGAATACGTACCATGCTCGATCAGCATAACGCTGCCGAATTTCTGCCACGGCTGATTCAGACCCGGGGCGGCGACAGACGAGTACATCTGCATTCATTTCTGGTGAGTTGATTACATAGCTGAGCTGCTGATCACCCCCGGATTCATCGACCATAATCAGAGCCGGTCGCTGCACCTGTGACGAATTCACCACTTCGCGAAATAACTGCTGACGAACCCGCGAATACCCCTGTTCCACAACCGCCTGGGAAACAGCGGACTCACCCCAGATTTCCGGCATATCCACGAGTGCCGGGATGAGCGATGCGGCCGGCACCATGAACAGCCAGGTTCTTCGCACGACAGGACTCAGGCACCCCCGCAGCGAATCGCTGCACTGCTGCAGCCCGGCTGCGGCAGTAATCAGCAGCAAGGGAGCCGTTTCAAAGACATAGTGCCAGTGCAGAATCCCGTCGTACCAGTATGGAATATGCACCAGATGCAGACTGATCACTGCCAGCACAATCAGGAACAGCGAATTGCAGGACCTGCGGCAGAACGCCAGCAGAACACCCGCCGGCAGCAGCAGCAACAGCGGCGGAAGTCCAAGCGTCCACACTGCTGAAGCGAGCAGGCGTTCCTGCACATTTCTGATCGCGAGCGACGGCGTCAGATTCACGGCCCAGCGGTCGTAACTTGCCAGAACCGCAGATTCCGGTTCGGCAACTTCAGCATTGTTAAAGCCATACTGGTGCCGCGGCGTCCACGTCTCTGTGTAGTACTGATACGCTGATCTGGACCAGTTCCCGGTCAGCTGCTGATTCATCCAGCCAAGCACCAGGAATCCGCAGAGCAGTGGGACTCCGAAGGCCACTATCACACGCCCCCTGCTGAGCCGCTGCCAGGCCGCAGCATGTCGCCGCAGCAGCGTCCATCCAAGCTGAATTCCGAATGGAAGTGCAAATCCAGCTGCAGTCATCGGCCTTCCCAGCATGCCGCAGGTCAACGCGATGCCGGCAATAACGGCACTCAGCGTTCTTCCGTCCTCCTGCATGCGCAGGAATGACCACAGAAAAATGCTCAGTGCCAGCAGTGTGGGGTGATGTGACAACAGGAGATTGCTGAATACAGCCATCCCCGGCGAACAGGCGATCATCAGTCCACCGAGCAACGCGGGCCCCGGACGCAGCAAACGCAACAGCACACGATGCAGAATCAGAGTGCTGAGTGCTCCGGCCAGCCAGTGCCCGAGAATAGCCATGCCCATTGCCTCAAACGGCATTATCCAGAAACCAGTCCAGGGAAAGTAACGACTGGCCGTTACGGGCCGGTTGAGCACATGGATCTGATGAAATGCATCATCTGCAATATCCACAGCAGGCCACGCAATCCGCCCCGCCAGAAATGTCCGGGCCTGGAGCTGATAACTGAATTCATCATGATAACAGTACGGCAACTGCCAGAACGCGATCTGACGCAGTTCCTGCGGCTGGCCAGCGACCGCTATGGTAATCTGCCTGAATCCAATCGACGCGCTGAGCAGCAGACAACTGAGTGCCAGCATCCCGCTGCACAACAGACTGTTCATCCAGGCCGTTGGCGCCGTCGGAGCTGATCGCGGCTTCCGATGTCCCGTGACCAGCAGCAGCGGGAGCAGTAGCAGAACACACAGCATCAGGGTCGTACCGGGATCCCAGAATGTAAACCAGGCCAGAAAACCAGCCGATGATCCTGCGAATTCCAGCAGACGCTGCCACTCATGCCACAGGCAAACCCCGGTTGCCATTCCCCAGCCGCAAAACACCGCGACCGTGGAAACTCTGGATGAAGCCGTCTGCATTCCTGTTCCCGTCCTGATGCCTCAGCCTGGCGATCCGCAATCTGTGCTGCATAGTTCACGCGTGCAATCATACACCAACCAGCACGGAGGCCTGCAGTATCACCCCGACATTCCCTGTGCTCATCTGAAAGTCTGACGTGTCACCGTACTGTCCAGCATCAGACCAGCAACCGCAAGTACATCGCAGATCTCGCTGCGTTGCCCCGCAGAACCGGGGCCAGTCAGATCACTCAGCCAGATCCGTTGACTCGGCGTGTCGTAGTGCACGGACATATGCCGGCGCCGATCGGCCAGATAAGGGACCAGTTGCCTTACGATTCGCTCAACAGGAACACCTGCTCCACCCGCATCCACAAAAGTTCCCCAGCGATCATCCTCCGAAATAAACAAGGCTAATCCGGAATTGACGGGTTCGTCGCTGCCATCTCGGCGACTTCCGCAGCGTACGGCACCAGCTGTAACTTCTCCCAGCCAGATGGCCCGCTCCCGTACCAGCGGGTCAGAACTATGGATCCGCAGAGTCGTGCGACTCTGTGACGGGAACCACTGCCGCAGCCAGGTCCGATAATCCGACTCGATTTCCACCACCGAGTGAGTTCCGGACGTTCGCCCGCATCGCAGCTGCTCAATGACCGGCAACATGTCCCCGGGGAACTGCAGCAGCAACGCGCGCCGTTCGGGAAAAACAGCTGCGTGGCCAGTTGCATCAGGTTCCTCAGAACGCTGACGACCACGAAATTCTCGCAGTCGCTCCGCCATCTCGGATTCCGCAGAAACCATTTCCCAGCCGTCAGCCACTGCTGTTCTTCCCGCCGAACTGACCTGCTGCAGCCGGATTTCAGCAGTTTCCCAGTTCACCGCCGCTGATTCGCCTGCCGGGTCAAACACATCCAGTCCTGTCCACGACATCCGCTGCCCCGCTCCGGTCACGTGTATTGCTCCGCAAGCCCGTTCACTGCGGCGCAGCCGATACAGCAGTGATGCGTGAGTACAACGCCCACAGTCAATCACCG
The DNA here is from genome assembly GCA_023262145.1 of Planctomycetaceae bacterium. Taxonomy (GTDB): domain Bacteria; phylum Planctomycetota; class Planctomycetia; order Planctomycetales; family Planctomycetaceae; genus SXXK01. Next base: position 8,386 of record JALRDR010001063.1, read on the forward strand.
ACATGCCGCTGCCGGCGGCAGCCCGCGTGACAATGGAATAAACCTCCGGCGAAAATGAACGATGATCAAACCCAGTGAGAATCGTTCCTCCGGCAACACCCGCGCGACTACTTCGCATAGCTGCTGTATCTCTGCCAGCTGCCTGCTCACCGGCAGCGAGCGTTCGGCAGAACAGAGCACCTGAAAGTGCCAGCCGCTGCGAATCCAGTTCATTCAGCCACTGTCCGCGGATACCATATTCACTTCGCATCACGCCGGGTGGTCGATGCTCTCGCACTGCCTCAATATCCAGACGTACGCGTTCGGAAAGCCCTTCGGTGTGAAATCTCCAGTCGCAATGGTCGCAACCGGCCCACGCTGCATTCAGTCTTCCGAGATGGACTGCTCGAGTAACAGGAACGGGTTCTCCGGGACAGAGAAATGATCTGGCTGAATCCCCCGCAGCATGTGCATCGCCGTCATTCAATTTCGACATGCCACCGCCCCGCTTTTCGGTCAGCGCTGAACAGGCTGCTGTGTGGAAATTGCGGCTGCAGGCTGTCCACTGTCCTGCGGATAGACGAGCAGTCGATCATGACACAGCAAAACCACATCAGCCAGACCATCACCCGTGACGTCGATAATCAGTCCCTCGCGCGGCTGTACCTCTCCCCGCTGCTCACTGGAAACCAGCCGCTTCTCTTCAAACACGCGAAAGTGCGTCGCTTCCCGAATCTGCATCTGAGGATCAACCGCCAGCAGTGCAAGGCCATTGATTGAATTGTCGATCACCGTCAGATCCGCATTCCCGTCACCGTTGATATCGCCGGCCAGCACGTCCACAGGAAAGAACCGTTCACGATCAGCTTCGAAGACTCCGCGCTCCTGCAGTCGTGGTCCGGAAGAACCTGCGAACAGGACTGCCATCTGCTGCCGTCCGACAAGCAACAAATCAGGTCGGCCATCACCGTTCAGATCAGCTGTAGCTGTCGACGTAACAGCAAGTTCGCCAAGTTCCGTGTCCTGCCACAAACGATACACGCTGTCCTGTTGACGCAGGATGCGCAGCCGATTGACACCGGTATCGACGAGTACAATTTCCGGCTCACCGCTGCCATCAAGATCCAGCACAGCGACACCGGTGACATCAGATCCGGATTCCGCCGCATTGAACTGATCACGAACTCTCCACCCGTTTGCTTCCCACTCCAGCAGACGCGCGAAGGAATCGCGAGCCACCAGCAGTCGAGTGCCGTCAACAAATACTCGTCCCGGTCCTGCCACACCGGCATCCAGTTCGTTCTTCTGAGCAGCCAGATCGAAGCCGCCCGCGGCATTACTGACCAGCACATGGAACCCATCTGTCGCAGTTCCCGACGCAATCGACAACAGATCTGCGCGACCGTCTCCATTGACGTCCATCGATAACAGACGCACACCACGCTGTCCGATCGCTCCGGTCAGTTCCTCACCAACCACAGCGTCCGATTCAGACCACGTGCCATCCTGGAGCTGATCATAACGCAGAAACCGGAGCTTTCCGGAACGACCACTTCCCTGAGTAATTCCCACAATCAGCTGCGGTCGTTCAGAATCCAGGGCTACTGCCAGAGCTGCAAGCTCCCAGTCTGCCGGCTGCTGAATAATCGTCTCCGGAAAGCTCATGCGGCCATCACGAAAGGAACTTACCGCAATTACCTTTTCCTTGCTGCTGAGCAGAATTGCCTCCGGCCTGCCGTCACCATCCAGGTCAGCTGCGGCAACATCGGAAACGCCAAGCAATGCCGGATAACTTGCTGCCAGCCCCGGTCCACCACGTCCCGCCTGCCGGTAAAGCAGCATTTCCGCCTGCTCCGGATTTGTTGCCAGGATATCCACACCGCCGTCGCCGTCAAAGTCGGCAGTGAGCACACCACGGTCGCGAGCAGCCCCGCTGTCACCAAGACCGTAACGGACCAGCTGAGGTATCTGGTCAGCACGCTGCTCAGGAATCTCCAGCGCAGATATTCGCACTCTGCGGGTCCGCGCATCCACAGTCAGCAACTCAAGTCCGGGCTGACCATCAATCTCCGCCAGGGTCAGCGCGGAAACCTGCTCATCACTGATGACAATTTCCGGCCCCGCCTGCCCGGCCGCTGTCTGCAGTCGGGCACAGATCATGCGATCTCCCGAACCTCCGGCAACATACGACAGATCATCGCGTCCGTCACCATTCAGATCGGCAGCCTTCAGGAACGCAGGACGCTGCAATGAATTCATCAGCTGCACCGGACTGCCAAAGCCTCCGCCCTGCTGCTGATGCAGGATGCGTATGGAGTCACTGCCCAGCACAGCCAGATCGGTAAGGCCATCAGAATTCAGATCTCCTGCAGTCAGGATGCCGGCAGTCGGTTCGACCTCCGGAAGTCTGATCGCGAACTCCTTCTTCCACTCAGACTGGCCCGCGACCGGCTGCAGATAGACAGCAACCTGGTCCGGAACTCCGAAGACAGCCAGATCAGGTCTCCCGTCGTTATTCAGGTCGGCAGCAACAAGATCTGCAACACTGCGATCCAGCGATATGGAACGAGTCTGAAATCTCTGATCAGACAGAATCCGGTTGACCTCGGCTGCAGATTTCTGTTCAGGAAGCTCAGAACGCTGCAGAAACAGCTTCAGGCTGCTGGTGAAATTATCGACAACCGCCAGATCTGTGTGTCCATCAGCATTGAAGTCGCCACTGACGAGTTCAGCAGCGCGCTCATGCAACTCATAAATCTCAACACCACTGAAACCGTAGTACTGCGCGAGGTCCGAAGGCTCGTCAGCAGCAGGGCACAGGGATGGCAACCACAGCACAATTCCACAGATCATCGTTCCGCAGAAGCACTGTAAACGCTTTCCATCCAGCATCTGATTCCCTCTCTGAATTCCCATCAGAATCTCGAACCTCGCAACTCACGACTGTTTATTTTCTGCGGAACATCGGATTGCGACTGTCTCCGCGAGAAAGCAGATACGCCAGCAGGTCCAGAACCTCATCCTGATTGAGCGGTTCCATCAGCTTCGCAGGCATGATCGAAACAGCCGAAGCAACAAGCTCATCCACCTCATCACGTGCTACCTCACGAACCGATGATGGATCCTCCGCATTCACAAGTACCGTATATGCGGTCTCAGATTCACTCACAATGCGTCCGTTAATCGTCTGTCCAGCTGCCGTCACAATGGTGCTCGCTCGGTACTGATCGCTGATCACCTTGCTCGGATCCATGATCGCTTCTGTGAGATCCTGCAGATTGAATCGACCGGCAAGCTGCGTCAGATCCGGCCCGGTTGCTCCCCCGGTTCCATCAAATCGGTGACAGATGACACAGCGGGTTGCAGCAAACATCCGCTTGCCGTTTTCAAAATCCCGATCCTTCAGACCATCCGCCGCCAGTGCACGAACTTCGTCCAGACTCCATTCCCTGCCGGGTCCCACAGGCTTCGGAATCTCCGGGGGACTGTATGGCTTTCTTGCACCGCTTGCTTCAATCAGCAAACGCTCAGCCTCACTGGCGTTCAGATAGGCCTCCAGCTCAATGTTATTCAGAAACCCGTGAAAACTTGCTCCACCCGCCCACTGATGAGCACGCTCGAACCAGCTGAAGTACCCCTTCCTTTGCTCCAGAGTCCAGCCTTCCTTCACATTCCTCAGACAGAATGCATACCACAGCTGCTGCTGATCCGGTGCCTGCTCCAGTGAGGCCGCAATTGCTCGACCATAACCACGATTTCTCGCCAGCAGATCCTGCATGTCATCTGTGACTGTTGGTACCGACTCCTGCTCCAGCAGGGCAACAGTCTGTCCGACGATATCCGGTGATCCCAGATACACCAGAACCTGACACAATTCGCGATCCACTGCAGCATCAGATGTCGGGAAATGATTGTTGAGCTGAGCGAGGAAACCAGATCTGACGGCATCATCCGGTTCCGCGAGTCGCAGAAAGACCAGCGATAACGTTCTCAGATAGTTCAGTCGATCGGACGCCGGCAGACCAGCAAAGTCAGTCTGCAGCAGAACACTGCAGCTGGCTTTCGCCAGCACAGTTCTGACTTTTGTAACACCGTCCGCATCCAGCACTTCACGACTCTGCAGGGTTTCCAGCGGAGCTTTTGCCAGTGCCAGCAGGACCCACAGTCGATCACCCGGCTCCAGATTACCCAGACCTGCAGTTTCCAGCGCTTCCGGTGACTTCATCAGATCTTCGAACAACCGGGAATTGTAGAATGCGTTGCGTGATGCAGTTCGCAGAAAACGATCGCTGCTGTTGCGAACCCCGGCGAGTGCCTGAGCCAGGGACTGTGTATCCGCCGCTGACTGTACCTGATCACCAGCACGGCCACTGTGCCAGCCCTCAAACTGGCGTCGCAGGGATCGAGGCCCGGCACCGGCGGAGTTCTTCAGTTCCGCCGGCTCAGTGTTTTCGTCACCCACATAAGTCACCCGATACAACTCTGACTGAGTACCGCGACCACCAATCGTAAAGTACAGAGCCCCATCCGGTCCTGCCGCGACATCAGTGAGCGGCAGTGGAGTCCGAGAAAGAAACTCTTCACGACGAGCGGTATAGGTGCTCTGCATCGGCTCAATGTGCACCGCATACATCGTCCCAAACGTCCAGTCGCAGATAAACAACGCTTTCTGATACTCCGCGGGAAATCTGCAGCCATACCCGAATTCTGCTCCAACCGGCGAACCGGGCCCGATATTCACAATCGGTGGATGACTGTCCATTGTCCAGGCCGGCCATTTACCTGTTCCACTGCGCCAGCCAAATTCACTGCCACTTGTCACATGCACAACGCGAGTCGGTCGGTACCAGGGAGTTCCCACGTCCCACTCCATGTCCGCATCATAGGCAAACAGTTCACCGTCGGCATTGAATGCCATGTCATAGGGATTTCGATAGCCGATCGACCACAGATCCCACGTCTTTCCATCAGCGTCGGTGCTGGCGACCCAGCCACCCGGAGCCATCACGCCGCGTGCATGACCGTTGGCATCCCACATCCGCGGCAACAACAGATCTTCACCCCAGTTCGTCGGGATGCGGCTGGTATAGTCCGCGTTGGAAAGTTCTTCCCCCGCATCAAAGGGTGGTGCAGTGTGGTTTCCACAGATCACAAAGATGCGACTGCCGTCCGGCGAAAGTCGCAGAGCATGTGGACCATGCTCACCGCCACCGCGGAACTGCTTCAGTTGCACACATTCATCAAAGACATCGTCTCCGTTGAGATCGCGAGCCCGATAAAGACCACTCCCTGGTCCGCCATTGATGCTCAGGTACAGCGAATCAAATGCCCACAGCATTCCCTGAGCCGAGGTGGGCTGAATCTCACAGCCGGAGAAGTCCAGCGGCTCAACCCTTGTTTCAGCCCCTTCCTGACCAGTCGGTGGCAGAGTAATGCGGCAGAGGCCGCGGTTTCCCTGATCGCTGGCAATCAGCCGTCCTTTACCGTCGAAAGCGATACTCACCCATGATCCCAGTTCCTCGCGCGGCACAGTGTAAAGCTTTTCGACCTGAAACCCGGCGCGTACTTCGAAGACACCCGCGGGGACCCGACCGGCGTCCGAGCCACCATCAAAGACCGCCCCCCATGGCCCGTCTCCATAATTCGCCCGAACAGCCACGGCCGTCGTTTCATCCGCATTCTGCTGTTCAGCAGCTCGCCAGCTGGCGTCACTGACCAGCCACTGCAGATCACTGTTCGGAGCCTTCCAGGCAAACTTCAGTACAAAGGCTGCCACGCCCCCCTGATTCTCCACCTCAGCGTGAATGCGATTCACGCCGGGCTGCAGGTAAGCCACCACAGAGGTGTCGAATGGCTGTGACCACTCTGTGCCACCCCCCACTCGCCTGCCATTGACGAAAACACTGCAGACGTTGTCACAGGAAGCACTCAGGCGCGCTGCATCAACCGGACCGCTGATCTCAAACTCACGACTCAGAATGTACTTCTGATTGTCATCAGCACCCCAGATCCACTTCGTCGCCGGAGCAGCACGGAAGGCAGCATCGGTAATCGACTGCTCCTTTTCAGGCACAGCATCCTGGCCGTACACCTGAGCTGGCTGAATCTCCGAGTTCTGAATTCGGGGCTCCTGCACAGCCGCATCCTGGGCGGAAACACTGGCAGTGAGAACGATCGCTGGAAGTAGAAAACGCAGCATGGCAATTCCACTGGAAAGTAAGTCGAAAGGCGGGAAACCATACCGGGCGTCGCTGTCCGCTTCGCAAAAAATGCAGGCGGAGAATCGCTGGCATGGGAAGAACAAATCCACAAAAGACAAGGTCGCGACGAACGTTCAGCGGCCCTGCGTGCGGGAACTCAGTGCTGCCAAATGTACGTCGACGACGACCCGGAAAGCAAATGGGGCCGCAAAAAAGTTGCCCATCGCAACCCGCCATTTACGGTCCCTCACCAGGGTCACAAGTGTCGGCAAGAAATTCCAGCAGATGCTGCAGGGCCAGCGTTGCTGACTGCCGCTGTCGCTGCTGCCGCAGCGCCGTCCCGGCTGCGTGATCGTCCCGGGTGAGCTGCAGTTGCAGCACCAGTTTTTTTCCCGCACGATCCGTAATTGCCAGCCACGCTGTTCCGTCAAGCTCAGCCGGAGCCCCGGGGCCGAGATGCCCGGTAATCGCCAGCGCCAGATCTGCATGCGGTGTCTGAGCCAGTGCGCCCGACGCCATTGCAGCAGCAACTTCACCGCTGACCACATCATGCGTCACAATCAGGTCCGGAGACACACCGAGCCAGACCTGTTTGGAAACTGTCTGATACACCACAAATCCACCGCAAAGACACTCCGACATCCCCGGAATTCTCGCCAGCATTGCGGAAATCAGTCCTGCGGTGCAGCTTTCAGCCAGCACAAGCGAACGTTGCTGGCTACGCAGCAACTGCAGTATCTGAACACCCCACAGATC
>JALRDR010001209.1 GCA_023262145.1 Planctomycetaceae bacterium
AATCAAGGATGGCAGGAACAGCAGCACACTTGCGGCGCTGATCAGAATGCCAATGGCCGACAATGCCCCCAGTTCAGCCAGCTCCGGATACCCGGACAGCAATGCCGTGGAAAACGCCAGGGCCGTTGTGACGGATGAGACCTGAATCTCACTGCCGGTTGTTTCTGCGACTTCCCGCAATGCATCCGGGATCTCATAAAGCTCCTGCCGCAGAGCAAGGTAGCGATTGATGAATGACACCGAAAAATCCACGCACATTCCAATGACGAAGATTGCACAGCAGCTGCTGATCAGTGTAACTTTGCTGACCAGGGCAGTAGCTGCCCCGGAAGTCAGGCAGAGTGCCAGCACCAGTGTCATCAGCACCAGCATCGGATGTCGGCCGCCGCGGAAGACAGGCCACAGTACAAGTCCCAGAAGCAGAATTGAGAGCAATCCGGCGCGGGCCATATCGAATGCAGTCGCCTGCAATTCCTCATGCTCCAGCGCCGGCATCCCGGTTACCGAGACCGAAACTGCTTCGGGCCATTTTCCGGCCTCCCGTGCTTCAGCCAGAAGCGTCCTGAGAGCGTTGATCGCATCAGCTTCCGTACCCGCATCGATCCCCTGACTACGAAGTCCCACCTGAACCACACCGACCGTTTCCAGATCGTTGATCAGGTATGCTGTCATGCTGTCTGTCAGCTTCTGATCAGATGCCACACTGAGCAGATCCGGCAATGGAGCGCGAAATCCACTTCCCGCAGCAGAGTCGCCCTTGACGGAGTGCTGCAGCCACGAGGAAAGACTGGTCGCGAGACGGTTGGCAGAGTTCCAGGACGATTCCTGAACGTGCCCGGCCTGCTGCTGTCGCTCAATCTGGCGCACAAGCGTCTGAGTCAGTGTATCGGCCTGAACAAGATTCCATTCCTGATTTCTGACAACTCGGTCGTACGCGTTCAGTCGTGCCTCTGTACGAACCATTTCTTCGCGAGACAGAAACTGCAGCGCCTTCCGTTTCATCGCCGTCAGATTTACTCGCGACAGCACGTGTTGAAAGTGCCTTGTGTCCCGAGCCAGTTCGTCACCCACTGTATCGATCACGCTGCGAATCAGGCGACCGTTGGGGGATTCCGTGCGCACGACAATCAGCAGATCTCGTTCGTCTCCAAAGCTGTGCTCAGTCGCCGCTGACCGTTGCAGAAATCCGAGCCGACTTCCGCTGTCAGATCGGCTGCCGCGAAATTCGAGGAAGCTGACGGAGTAGCCGACCGCACCACAGCCCAGCAGAAGCATCAGCCAGAGCATGAGTCGAGGGCGCGAACAGGACACCGAGACCGTCCACCCCAGCAGGCGAACAGGCCACGAACGCTTTTGTTCGTGTTCAGCAGATCCACTCATGACCGTCCATGGTCCGCAGCGCAATAGAAGGGAAACCCCAGGAGGTGGCCGTGCAATTAAGCAACATCAGCCCGATCTTTGCGCACACCAACCGTGCAGCGCAGAGCACCGTATCAGGGAAATCGGCAGTATTTGAAAGAACGCTGCAGATAATCTTCTCCTCCTGACCAAAAATAGCAGATCATCTGCTCATCCCGCCTCGCCGGAGCATCTTCGGGATCACTGTCTGTCTCGCCAGAGTCTTTTTCTCCCGTTTCTGAACCATGCCCTATCCCGGAGACAACTGCTCAACTGCCAGCGTCCTCACCGCTGCCGCGCCCGGTGCAGTGGCAGTAATCCGCGTGCAGGCGGCAGAATCCGCCGCTACTCGCGCGTTTGAGGAGTTCCGTCGAGCAGATCGGCGTTCTCCGCTGGATGCCGAACAGGGGCGGCTGCTTTACGGATCGTGGAATTCGGAAGATCTGATTGTGGTCCGCACGGCAGATGCGACCTGGGAGATTCACTGCCATGGCGGACCCGTCGCACAGCAGCGTATTCTGCAGGATCTCGCTGCAGCCGGCATTCAGATTGATCCAGTGAATCGCGAGACGCCTCTGGCTGATGATGCTCATTCCGATGATGCTCAGATTGTGACGACGGCGATTCAACAGGCGCTGCAGAACAGCCGAACTCGCGAAGCCGCGAATCGAATTCTGCAGCAGTCGGATGGTCGCCTGCTGCAGCTGCGAAGGGATCTCCGGTCAGCCGACCCCTCCGTTCGTCAACAGGCACTGGGGCACGTGCAGAAGTGGAGTTCCTTCGCGGAGCACCTGACATCTGCATTTCAGATCACATTGATCGGACCTCCCAATGCCGGCAAGTCATCACTGCTGAATGCGCTGACGGGGCGCAACCGCGCCATCGTCTCCGCAACACCAGGTACAACCCGCGATATTGTGGAGGCAGAAACCGTCGCTGACGGCTGGCTGCTGAGAATTCGCGACTGTGCCGGAATTCGTGATCACGCCGAGACACTCCCGGAACAACTGGGAATTCTCAAGGCCCGCAGTTCCGCAGAATCCTCCGATCTGATCTGCATGGTGACTGATGAGCAAGAGCCGGTATGGAACACGCAGCTGGCAGAAATCGAACAGGCGAGCGGGTGCCCTGTGCTGATGATACAGAGCAAGAGTGATCTGCGCTGTGGATCCCAATCCAGATCTCAGCCTTCTGCCTCGATCGGCCGGCTGGCAGAGGTGAGTGTGTCCGCACACACAGGAGCAGGGCTGTCGGAACTCCGCAGCATCATCGTACAACGGCTTGTCCCGGAGTTACCTGAGGCAATGCTGCCGCTGCCAATTCCTGGCAGTTGTACTGATCTGCTGACAAAGCCCTGTCGCTGAATCACACCGGCAGTTCGACCGCAACACCTGGCTGCATCACCAGTGGATCAGCCTGTGTCTCATTTCTGATTCGTTCCTGCCATTGATCCACATCCTGCTCAATGATCGGAAACGTGGAATAGTGACAGGGAATGACAACTTTTGGCTGCAGAAGTTTCACAGCACGAATTGAGTCATCCGGGCCCATGGTGTAGTTGTCACCGATTGGCAAAATGGCAGCTGTCAGGCCTTCTTCACCAATCAGCCGCATGTCAGAAAACAGTGCGGTATCACCCGCGTGATAAAGCACGCCCGACCTTGTGCGAAACAACAGCCCCGCTGGACTACCGCCGCAGCTTCCATCCGGAAGAATGGAGCCATGATGCGCGATTGTCAGCTTGAGGGTGCCAAATTCGAATCGATGGCTGCCTCCCAGATGCATATCGTGAGTACGACTGACACCCTGTTTCTGCAGCCAGACAGAGATTTCATGATTGGAAATGACGACCGCCTCAGTCCGCTTCGCAATCTCCACCGTATCTCCAATGTGATCTCCATGGCCATGGGTGACAACAATAAAGTCGGCCTGAATTTCTCCGGCGGCCACAGGAGCATGTGGGTTACCGGTCAGAAACGGATCGATCAGTACGGAGGTCCCTGCGGTCTGCAGCAGGTACGCACTGTGCCCTAGCCACGTCAGAATCATTCTGTCCGTCCTTTTTGAGTTCACGCCAGACTTGCACTGACCAGCGATGCACGGGGTGCGGGGCGACATCCCCCGGAGTGCCGCCCACGCTGCGGGAAAGCAGGTCGGCTACAACCCCAGATTCGCCTGCATATTCTTCTTGTAAGCTTCAACCCCTGGTTGCCCGTAAGGATTTGTACCAACAAGGCGACCTTCCACAACGGTCGCCAGCATCAGCATCTGAAACAGCTGCCCCAGTACATGCTCATTCAGCAGCGGCAGGCGAATGTCCGCTGTCGGACGACGATCATCTGCATAAGCCTGATTTGTCCCGTCGATCGCCGCCTGCAGAATCTTCTGAAGTGACGTCCCGGCAAGGCGATTGAGCTGATCCTGATCATGTCGATGTGGCGGAACCTGCAGTGAATCCTGCGATGAAACGCCGGGCAGCAGGTTTGTGATCAGTTTGTCGCGACGACCTTCCTGATGCTGCTGACCGCGACTGTGCAGGTCCCTCGTGTTCACAACGGTCAACGGAGTTGCCCCTCGCTCGTGTTTCCCCAGACTCTCGCTGAGTAACTGATCATACCAGAGTCCTACGGCTTCGAGGCGACTGCCCCACGTGGAAAGTATTCGAGTAGTGGCACCGCATTTCTGCTCGAATGCGTGACCAACCGCCACATACTGCAGCACCACGTTTGATTCAAATGGAGCCGTTCGGAAGTGCTCGGTCATCGCGGCAGCACCCTGCAGCAGGGCAGTGATATTCATCCCGCTGGCGGCAGCCGGCAGCAGCCCGACAGGAGTGAGCACTGAGAAGCGTCCACCAATTCCATCCGGGATCGTAAATGCATCAGACCAGCCGGAAGCTTCCGCGAGCGATCTGAGTCGCCCCTGCAGGCCCGTAACCGGAACAATCAGATCCCGGGCTGCAGCAGCAGAACTGGCTTCGATCAGATCACGAAACAAGCGGAAGGCTACGGCTGTTTCCAGCGTGCCTCCGGATTTGCTGATGACGATCACCGCAGTCCGACCTTCCGGCGTCTGACCAGACTGCTCCGCGCGATTCTGCAGCAGCTGCAGCAGGGCACGCTGATTGTCGGTGTCGACATTCCAGCCTTCAAAGTACAACCGGGGACAACCGTTGCGTTGCTCGCGACTGAGCTCATTCCAGAAAGGACTGCGAAGCGACTCAGACATCGCCCGCATCCCCATGTAGGAACCTCCGATCCCGAGGACAACGAGAGAATCTGCCTGGTCTCGCAGACGTGCACCACAGGTGTTCAGACGTGCCACCAGACTTGCGCTGCCATGGAGCTGCAGATCCGCCAGCAGCTCTTCCGGCCACTGAATAAACCCGGCATCCAGTGGCTCCCTGTCCTGCGGAATCTGACCACTCTGCCAGATCTCGACGTCATTCAGTGTATCCTGTCGAGCCGATTCGAGGGCCCTGGCAAGATCCCGCGAGAGTCCCCCTGGCAGTACGGCGAGGGCAGCTTCCGGGTGATAGGACAGTAACTCAGACATTTCTGAAGAACTCCGACTGCAGAATGCGTTTCAAATGCCCGGCTGTTTTGCCATGGCAGGCGAGTCTATGCCGGGGAGGGTTCTGTGCCGGCCGGACAGTAGGAAACCGCCACGAAACAACTCACCGCTGCACTTTCATCGCCGAGCGTAAACGGACTATATCGGCGGGGCATCAGGAATTCACTCTGAGAGGTACAGCCTGACCGGGTATTCCCCGCTGCGATATTCAGCCTTTCAGAATCGGAAGCTGCCCATGTGCGTCCGGGCCGTTTGTCTCAGTCGTGAAAACTGGCTGGTGAGAGATTCGTTCCTCTCGTATTATTTTGCGATGCTGAGTGGCAGCGGCAGCATTCGCCATCTTGGCCGAACAACTGATGACCGCTACATTAAAAATAGCATGAAAGACCGCAAACATGGATAACAGAATCTTAGTCGCCGCAACCCGAGGGGCGAGGTTGCAGTGCAAGAAATTCGGACGTGGCGCCGGCGATGGCTGGATCGTCACCCTCGATGGCTGGGGCGAGGATGGGTCAGGCACCGTATGGAAGACCGACGGCGACCAGATGACCCGTGTCGCATTCTCCAATTCCTTCGATTCAC
>JALRDR010001153.1 GCA_023262145.1 Planctomycetaceae bacterium
GCTTTTGATTCTGCACCCTCTGCAGGACGACCAATCATCTCAATATTGATGTTGGCGACCGTCTTTTCGAGTGGCCAGAGTGGATCGTCACAATACGCGCGAGAACCCAGCAGCCCTTTCTCCTCACCCCAGAATGTCATGAAGATGACAGAGCGTGCAGGCGGCTGCGGCAGGCGGGCGAAAGCGTCTGCAAGCGTGATTACCGCAGTCACGCCGGTGGCGTTGTCGTCAGCGCCGTTGTTGATCGTGTCACCACCTCGATCGCCATCAAGCCGGCCGATGTGATCCAGATGCGCAGAGATCACGATGGCTTCGCCTGACAACTGCGGGTCTGATCCCCGCAATACGCCGATCACATTGCGGACCTCCGCAATCAGCGTTTCCTGCGCTGTAGTCTGCAGCCGGCCATGCCCGCTCAGCTGCACGGATTCGTCAACCAGAATCACTGGTATCTGCGGTCGCAACTCTGCTGGCAGCCGAGCAGGGCGATCCCGGATCCTGCCCGGCAGCGAACGCAGTGGGCTGTCACTGCTGCAACGCACCAGAGCTGCGATCGCTCCGTTCCGCTGCAACGGCTGAACCATTCGCGCTACTGCTGCCAGCGCCGATGCCGGCCGCTCTGCGGCCTGCGGGGGAAGCTCCGGTGCGTCAACCACCACAATCCTGGCGGCCGTCGTATCGGCTGACTCCGCTGATAATTCCCCTTCCAGCAGCCCTGCCCTGACTGCACCGAACAAGGCCCCCAGCAACGGAATTTCCCGGTTATCAACGGTCAGCACACCTGGAGTCGCCGGCGGTACAGACTGCACATACTCGTGCGTCTGGTAGAAACTTCCATCCGGGCCCAGACCTGCCAGTCCCGCACCGCGAAATCGCGCGGACACATAAGCTGTCGCCAGTGTCAGTTCCGGTGATGGCGTATCACGTCCTGCCATCTCGTCGGACGCCAGAAATGAAACGGTACCAAGGACAGCCCCCGTCTGAATCGACGCAATAGCTCGCTCTTCATCCTGAGTCAGTCCGCGAACGGAAATCTCATCCGCCGGCAAACGAGGAGCGCACATTACCGCCACAACTGACGCCACAACTGACGCCACAACTGACGCCCGTAGCGATGCCCGAATTCGTGCCCTGAATGTCATTTCTGCGTTCCCCCTTCAGAAACCACAGCCACCGGAACAAGCTGCTTCAGACCTGTACCACGACTGGCTGAGCACAAGTCAGAGATCATCTTCGTCGTCATCCACGTTCGGCTCAGGCTTGTAGTCGTCGGCATCCAGAGCATACTCAAGGAGTACATCCATGGAGATGTGCTCAATCGCCGACATATGCGTGGCCTTCAACAGTAACTTTGGCGCACAGCCATATTCCAGAGCCTCCTGCCAGCGTGGCAGACACAGGCACCAGCGGTCCCCCGGCTGCAGCCCGGGAAACTGCCAGGCGGGCATGGGGGTACTCAGATCATTGCCGACGGATCGGGAAAACGTCAGAAACTCCGCAGTCATCTCAGCACATACGGTGTGCATCCCCACATCATCCCCGCAGGTGTCGCACTTGCCGTTGCGAAAAAAACCAGTCACCGGAGACATGGAGCACGGTATCAGCTCCCCACCGAAAACATTCCTTGCCATTACCATTCCGCCTTCAGGTTCAGAACACTCACCGGAGATATCGAAAATCCATACTGGCAAACAACGAATGAAAGACCACTGTCAGCCCCGCCTGCGACACTTCACCACTCTCGGATTGCACCGCAGAACACAGAATCCTGATCTCATTCTCATCTGCTGCCCGCCCAATCGCGCGTTCCACTGCCAGGGCGATGAGCTGCTTGCCGGCCAGATCCGGACGCTGCAGCTTCAATCGTTCCGCCGCTGCTTCAGCCTGCTGCATCACAAATTCGCTGTTGAGCAGATACAGGGCCTGAGCCGGTCGCGTCGTATCAGCTCGCCGGCCGGTCACAGTATTCGGATTGGCAAAATCAAATGCCTCAAACACATCCGGGATTGAGTTTCGAAAGACCGGCAGATAGACACTGCGACAAAACAACGGATGATCCGCATGCCGATAACCGCTGTCGTACTGACTCATTGCTCCAATCGTTCGCCCTGACTGTACAGTCAGGTCCAGCGTTCCCGCAACCTGCAGCATCCGATCTCGCAGATCTTCGGCATTGAGCTTACGCGAGAAGGCATGAGTCCAGCGGCGATTGTCGGGGTCTGTATCTGCTGCAGCGGCAGACGGTAAGGACACCATGCGAAATGCGCGGGACAGACAAAGTTCCTTCACCAGAGACTTCGTCGACCAGCCGTGTTGATGTACCAGTGTATGAGCCAGAAAGTCGAGCAGTTCCGGGTTATCGGGCCGATCGCCATGCAGGCCGAAATTATCCGGCGTGCGAACCAGCCCTGCGCCCATCACCCAGCCCCAGATTCGATTCGCCCAGACTCGTGCGGTCAGCGGGTTCTGTGGGTTTGCAATCCAGTCGGCCAGCTGCAAACGTCCGCTGCCGGTGATCTCGTCCGGCAGAAATGCACTGTCTGAAACGGGTGATGCCACCTGCAGAAATCCTCGCGGCACAACCGGCCCCAGACTGCGAATCTGTCCGCGCAGATGTACATGCCAGTTCGCAGGCTCTGATTCGTCAGTCACACTCATGGCACTTGATGCCTGAGGCTTTTCGGAAGCGTGCTTCTTTCGAGCAGCCTGCAGCGCCTTCAGATCTCGAGAAGCTGACTGTTCGGGAATCGGCAATTCTGAACTCTTCACAATGTGCAACGCGTCAACAATGACATGTCCCGGTGCCGCATTTCTGGCCTGCACTTCCACCGTCAATGGCTCTGCAGCCCGCAGCTGAAATCGCCCCAGCTCACGGAATATTTCTCCCGCCGGTGTTCCCTGCTGCTGATTGACAGCGACGATCGATTCGCCCTCGGCATGCACAATCCGGACTGGTACGCGAGGGGAACGATTGGCAGACGCATTGATGACCATCCTCAGGGAGTATTCACCGTCCTCCGGTACCGTCACTGTCCACCGCGCCGAAAGTCCGGTGCGTGGGTCATCACTATGATGGTAGCCGTTACCAAACCACGGCTGCTGAAACGTGGAAAGTACCCACGTCCCTTCCAGTTCCGCCTCCGCTTCGTCAATGATCTGTCCCGGCAGTTTGCCTGCCGAAACATCGGCAGTCTGCGCCGCCTGAATCTGCTCCTCCAGTTCGCGATCACGCTGCAGCCACCGATCAAGCGCCGCAGCATCCTGCCCCGCCTGCAGATCAGCAGTCACCCAGCCGCTCACATTCCCCGGAGTCAGCGCTTTTGTGCTGCGGAAGATTCCAGCCAGCGCGTAATAGTCTCGAGTCGGAATCGGATCAAATTTATGGTCGTGACAACGTGCACAACCCAGGGTCATGCCCAGGAATACCTTGCCGACCGTATCAATCTGTTCGTCCACAACCTCCATCCGCAGCAGTTCCTTATCCTGCTGCTCGTAGTTGATTGCCCCCAGAATCAGAAACCCAGCCGCGATATGCTGCTGGTCGTGCTGCGCTGCAGACTCATAAGGGAGCAGATCTCCCGCAACCAGTTCGCGGATCACCTGATCAAACGGTCTGTCGTCTGCAAACAGATCAATCACGTAATCGCGAAACCGCCAGGCATCCGGTAACATCATGCTCCGCCCGCCTCCTGTGGATTCGGCAAAACGCAGCACATCCAGAAATCGCCGCCCGAATCGCTCAGCGTAGCGCCGCGACGCCAGCAATCGATCAACTTCGTCAGAAATTGCCTGCTCCGGATTCTGCTGATAGGACACCAGAAATCGTTGCCGGTCCTCACCCTCCGGCAGCAGTCCGCTGAGCACAAAATGCAGCCGCTGCAGAATTACCTCCGCTGAGGCCTCAGTAACGTCCACCTGAAGTTCAGCCGCCTGCCATCCAGCCTCCAGATAGCGATCGACTGCATTACCGGGCTGCGTCGATCCGACTTCGGGAATCTGAGGCTGCCTGACAGCCTGAAAAGACCAGAACCTGCGGCCGGCCTCGATGTCAATCTCTGCTGCTTTGGGCAGCGCTGTCCCCGCGCGGGGATCGACCGCCCCCGCATTGATCCATTCGGTAAAATCCGCAATCACCTGATCTGACAATCGGCCGTCAGGTGGCATTTCATAAGTTTCATGTCGCAGCGCAAGTATCAGTTGACTTGCCGCAGCATTCCCTGGAATTAGCGCGGCACCGGAATCGCCACCCTGCAGCAGTCCGGCACGACTGTCCACAAGCAATCCACCGCGTACCTGCTCAGACTGCCCCGAATGACACTCGTAGCAATGAGTCACAAGCACCGGGCGAATGCGTGTCTCGAAGAACGACAATTGCCGGTCGGTGAGTGATTCGGGAGCAGGATCACTTTGGGCCATCGCCGGAATGGCCATGCGGTTGAGCAGAATCAGGAGCACTGCAAGCTGCAGGAAGCTGTAGCTCCAGCCGCTGAGTAGTTGTCGACGCTCGTGGATTCGGCCCAATGTCGATCTGCCAACTGACTGCTGCACGTCACTGCTCTTCCTGCTCAGAAGTAAGAGGACTCCTGCCGACAGCATAACTTACTGAGCATCCTGCTGCACGTACTGGTGACAAATTTTGCAGCGTGCCGTTGTGCTGCCCGCCGCTGCCGGCGGTGACTGCCGGCGGTGACTGTTCAGTCAAGAGCCGCCTGCTCACCGGCCCGCAGAATCTCAAGCACCTCAGCCGGTGATTCTGCCGTTCGCAGGCGATCAGGGATATACTCACTTTCATCGAGCAATGTGGCGATCACCGCCTGTAAACGCTGATGCACGCGTGGTTGTCCGGCTGGCGTAAGCAGAACGAAGAGCAAATGAGCTCGCTCAGACGTACCCCGGTAAGGGATGCCCTTTTCAGATCGGAGCACCAGTACCATCGCCTTGACCAGCCCCGGAAGTCGCGCGTGGGGCATGCCCAGATTGCGTCCCAGATACGTCTCCACAAGCCGTTCACGATCCTCAATAGCTCGGATCACCTCTTCACGAGAAACAGGAAGCGATTCCGGCCGCACCTGCATGAGCGCCTTGCGAACGGCCTCGATGGCACTGTCAGCTTCGATGCTGAGCTGCACACGATCCGCTGCCAGCGCATCCGACAGACTGATTGGTTCCTCATCCTCAAACTCATCCCGAATCGTACCAACGATTTCCTCAATCACGTCTTCAAGGGTGAGGAATCCGGACCAGTCACCGGACTGATCACGAACCAGCGCCACATGGCAGCGTTTTTTCTGCATCTCACCCAGAACTGCTTCGAGGAGAGAGGTCTCTTCAGTCAGGATCACCGGTCGGCTGAGCGCATTCAGGTCGTCAGAACCGTCGTCCATCAGCAACAGGTCCTTGAGATGAATGAACCCCTGAGGAATCTGCCCCCCCAGCAGCAGTGGGTAACGGCTGAAGCGGTACTTTCTGGCAACAGCCAGATTGTCCTGCAATGACACTCCAGCATCCATACAGCGAACCTGACTGCGTGGACGCATGGCATCCCTGACGAGCAATTCACCCAGATCAAACACGTTTTCCAGATACAGCAGTCGCCGAAAACTCATCGTGCCGGTGGACTGTGACTGATTCAGCAGAATCCGTAATTCATCT
>JALRDR010000004.1 GCA_023262145.1 Planctomycetaceae bacterium
GGTTAGCCTTGTTTTTTCCCCGCTGTTGTCACCATGCCCGGTCTGGGCCCAGGATTCCACGACCGAACCTATTAATGTGGATGTGACCGCGACACGCTTTAATGCCGATGCCGCGGTTGTTGGCAAAGAGCTCGATCTCCAGCGTGCCGCCAACGTCGATACTGCCAACCTGATGACGAATGTCTCGGGCGTGGCGTTCCAGGTTGGCGGTGCCGTTTCCAGCATCCCTGTGATTCGTGGTCTGGCTGATCAGCGGATTAATGTGTTGGTGGATGGTGTTGATGCTATCCCAGCTTGCCCAAACCACATGAATACCCCGTTGTCTTATGTGGACCCATCAAGCATTGAAAGCCTGACCGTTTATAAAAGCCTTAAGCCCGTAAGTGTTGGTCTGAACAGCATTGGCGGCGCTATTGTAGCCAGCACGGGACAGCCTGCTTTTGCGGAGGATGGCAAAAACCTGATTACGGGTAACGCAGGTTTCTTCTACGGCACTAACAACAATAATATTGGCGGCAACCTCAAAGTTACTACGGCGACTGATTGGATCAGCCTGACCTATACCGGTTCGACCTCGTCCGCGAATAACTACACGGCGGGTGGCCAATATCATGCGCCTCAGTCCACAATAGGAACAACAGCGAACGGACCGAGAAGCACAACGGTGCTGCCACCGAATATGGTAGGTTCGACCTCGTATGAGTCGACCAATCAGGCGGTAGCACTTGCCCTAAAACACGACAAGCACACAGTACAGTTGCAATACAGCTGGCAGGCCCAGCTGAAAAAAGGCCTCCAGGCTCCGTACGGAATGATTACGGTCGGTCGCTATGTCCAGCGCCCGGAATTTGAGCTTTACCATATCGCCAGCGACCCGCATGAATCCACAAATCTGGCAGACAGTGCCGGGCATCAGGTGATCCTGCAGCAGTATCAGGCGAAGCTCAAGGCATTGCAGAAGTCGCTTGATGACCCATGGATTCTGAAATGGGAATATGAGTAACTTCGAAGACGGCAATGTTGCGGCGTGACTTCGGCAGATCTCATTGGAATGCTCAGAAGGTCCAGTGCTGCAGCACGTTGCCCGCGCTGTCTCGCAATTCGATGGAATGAATCTGTATTGCACCGGCTGCTGAGGACGGATCGATACGCAGGTGCGTAAGCGAGCCGTCAATCGGCAACTGCACTTTGTAATCATGCCTGAAACCATCGTGCTTGACGCTGAACGGCACGCTCAGTTCCCTGTTGAATGTCTGCGAATCACCGTGCCAGTAAACCCGAGCAGCTCCAGCGGACTCTGAGCTCATCGACAGCTGCATTGCAAAATCTTTCCCGTCCTGTGGTCTCTGCAGAACTGCAACAAGGTGCGGGTCGCCACCGTCGCTGCGGACCAGCAGTTGGCCATTGACCGCCTCCAGAACACATGTCCCCCCGGCAACCCACCCGGCGACGGCAGGTTGCGGCACACGTTTTCGCGCGGCGGGTCTGGAGGTGCCGGAGGATTTAAGAGCAGACATTCCCTCCCGCCCGCGGTCGTACTTAGCGGGGTCAAACTTTGGATTTCTGAGCGGCAGAACTGCCTCGGTATCCTGCAGATGTTGTTCAATGAGTGAGTCAAGATGCCGCACAAGTTCAGGTCTCTGATCAGCGAGGTTGATCGATTCACCCACGTCTGAGGCGAGGTCATACAGCAGATATCGATGCGTCGCTTCAGGACCACCGTGAAATATCCTGATCAGCTTCCAATGATCCGAATGCACGGCGATAGCAGGGGGAAGCCAGTCCGGCACGCCGGAATGATGCGGAAAGTATGTGAAGATTGCCTCCCGCCGGAGACGCTCTCCGCGGAATGCCGGGACGATGCTGATCCCGTCAAACCGCTGTTGCGGCTGGGGAGCGACCTGCAGCAGCTCCAGCAGAGTCGGATAGTAATCGCTGCTCTGGATCAGATTGTCGCTGTGACTGCCCGGCTGCGTAATCTCAGGACAGGCGATAATCGCGGGACCGCGAATTCCACCTTCGTAGAGTGTGGCTTTTCCCCCCCGCAGTGGCGCGTTGCTCGTGGGTGTCCCGCCATCGACGAGATTGTACATGTTTCCTCCGTTATCGGAGGCGAACACGATGACAGTTCGGTCCAGCAGCTGCAGCCTCTCCAGAGCGTCCAGCAGCGTGCCAACCGCATCATCCATACTCTCGATCATTGCTGCATAGGTTGGACTTCGCTGCGGCTGATCCATACGGACGCGACCGCGATATTTGTCAATCAATGCCTTCCTGGCGTCAAATGGGGCATGAACGCTGAACATCCAGTAATTCAGCAGAAACGGACGTTCCTGGTTCGCTTCAAGAAAAGCAACTGCTTCTGCCGCCATGCGATCTTCAATGTGCTGATCTGGTATGGTCGGATCGTGATCAAAGTCTGCAAACTTCCACGGAGCAACATAACTGCCAGCCGGACCTGGTCCCGGGTGGTGCGGAAGGTCGACATCGAAGCCGTGTTCGAGGGGCGAATAGGGCTCTGCGCCCAGATGCCACTTTCCGAAGTGACCAGTTGCATATCCCTGCTGCCGTAAAGCTTCAGCGAGAGTGAAATGTGTGGTATCCAGACGGGTAACAGACTGCGGAATGGTACTGAACCGGTGCGGAGCTGCAGCGGTGGCAGCGATCGCCTGCAGATGCACCTCCGGCAGATGACACACTGGGGCGGTAATTCCGTGACGAGCCGGGCTCAGTCCCGTCAGAATGCTGGCGCGCGTCGGAGAACAGAGCGGGCTGGATGCATACGCGCGACGGAAGGTCATCCCCATCGCCGCCAGCCGCTCAATATTCGGCGTCTCATACAGCGAGGTTGTTCCGAACAGCGTGGTATCGCTCCAACCCAGATCATCCGCAAGTATGAATACCACGTTCAGCGGAGCCTTTGCGGCAACATCAGCACGTGCGAACAGAACCAGCAGAGCTGCGCTGAGCACGAATCGACTGAAGAAGTACATTTGAACGAACCCTTCAAAAATGACCACCCGGTATTCAGACTCTGAACACAAGGTGCTGACTGCTGGTGCGAATATCCACCATTCCATTGTTGCTGACGCGATCCAGCTGCTGCATCAGAATGGTCAGATCCAGCTGCGGCAGGTGATCAGCAAACAAGAACCGCAGCAGCTTCATCCGCTGTTCTGCAGTATCCGAGAAGAGAATCTGATACGGGACGTCCCTTCGCTGCACGCTGACGCACGTCTCATTCAGGACACTGCGGTAATCCTCTGCAACCCACCACGGAACACTCATACCGCAGGCAGCGAATCCTGTCTGCCACATCTGAATCAGAAAGTTGTCATTTCCTGCGATCGCCAGTATTCCTGTTCCACCCGGCCGAAGCGCGGCGGTCAGACGACGAGCGACAGTTGTGGCACATTCCACGTAGTAGCAGGAATGATTTGCCAGCAGCAGGTCGTAACTGCCGAACGCTATGTCATCGATCTCCGTACAAGTCAGCACCTCCTGGTGGCTGAAGTCCCGCACACGCTCAGCCGCTTCGTGAAGATGTCTGGCCACCGGTTCAACGAGAGTACACGTCAGCGCGGCAGGCTCATGGCCCCACTGCGAAAGCAGACTCTCAGTGAAGTGACCGGCTCCACAACCAAAATCCAGATAATGCACGGAATCGTTCGCCGTGAAATTGGCTCGGAGTGTCGCCAGATGAGCTGTCCGATCTGCTTCCGCCTCTGTAGAAGACTGCATGAAGAACAGATAGTCATCCTCGATGCGGCTGAAGTCCTTGGCTGCCATGCTGCTTTCGACCTGCTCTAATAACTCGATCCTGAACAATGCTTTTCAACGGCACAGGACCGCACCAGTGCCGGGCCTCACCACACCACAGCGAAGACTCTTGATTTCATTCCGCTTGATGGGCAGAACCCAACTTGTCTTTTACACTGCAGTCAGCTGCGTCCACAACATCTGAGCCACAGGAAATCGCCATGCTGGTGCTTTGTCGTCCGCACTCTCCAATGCGTCTGCTTTTCGTGCTTCTGAGCGGTATTCTGGCGGTGCCTACTGCGGTCGCATTCCAGCCTCAGACCAGTGACGGTGAATTGCCCCTGCTGCTGCGGGCCGATGTTCCCGGACAACCAGAGACTTCCGTTGTTCTGCAGCGGGAGTTTGAGCTGAAGTCCGGGTTCCAGCAAGGGGAGGTGCGGCTGCTGGCAGACTTCTGCTCCGTTGAGGTGGCAATTAACGGTGAGGTGGTCTGCGATGTCGCTGCCTATGGACCAACTGTGACGCGGGACGTCACGGATCAACTGCTGGTCGGCCGCAACACGATTCGCCTGCGAATCACAACAGACGCTGCTCCGCACGCATTCGCATTTGCGCTGTCGGCAGTGGCGGCGGATAAGTCACTGGTCCACGTCTCTGCAGACACTGACTGGCAGACGTCTCCCGCCGCGGCGAATGTTCAGGCTGCCGGACTCGTGCCAGCTCAATTCTGGCGGCCTGGAGACCGCGCTGTTGAGCTGGCTGCTACTGACAATTATCAGCAGTGGAAGCAATCATCGCGGTCTGTCGAGGAACCTTTGTCTGCGACGACGGTCCAGCAGCCTCGTCTGCGTATCAGGGATGGTTTCCAGATCAATCTGATCCGCTCCGCAGAGCCGGACGAGGGCTCCTGGGTCAGCATGGCGTTTGACCCTGCCGGCCGACTGGCAGTAGCCCGGGAAGATCAGGGGCTGCTGCGATTCACCCTGCGTGACGACAAACAGGGTATCGACCACGTGGAGGTGATCGATGCAGAGCTGCAGGAATGTCGAGGCCTGCTTTATGCCCACGGATCACTTTACGCCAACGCCAACAATTCAAAGGCGTTCTACCGGCTCACGGATACTGACGGCGATGACGCGTTTGATCAGACTCAGCTGCTCCGAGAATCCGCTGGCGGAGTCGGACACGGTCGCAACGATCTGGCACTCGGTCCCGATGGCTGGATCTGGGCCATTCATGGTGACTCGGTCGATCCACCGTCACCAGATCAGGCAGACGATCTGACATCACCGCTGCGAGATTCCGCCAAAGGACCGCCTTTGCGGGAAGGCCATGTGGTACGAATGAGTCCGGACGGCAGTCAGGCAGAGCTTGTCTGCAGCGGACTTCGCAACCCATTTGGGATCGCCTTCAATTCCAGCGGGGACGCATTCACCTACGATGCGGACAATGAGTACGACATGGGTTCGCCGTGGTATCGCGGGACAAGAGTCTGGCAGCTCTTTCCGGGCTCCGATTTTGGCTGGCGAATAACACAGGGTTCGTGGCCGCCTTACTTCACGGATCGAGCGGACAATGCCGTCGCCGTGCTGGAGACCGGAAAGGGATCTCCCACGGCCATCATGTTTGGCGATCAGCTCCGCTTTCCTCCGCCATGGAATCAGTGTCTCTACGTTCTGGACTGGGCTTATGGTCGGGTGCTTGCGGTGCACCTGACACCGCGCGGTGCCACTTATCGATCTGCGGCCGAGGTGTTTCTGCAGGGAATTCCGCTCAATGTAACGGACCTTGCTGCCGGACCTGACGGAGCCTTGTATCTGATTACCGGCGGTCGCAGGACACAGTCGGCTTTATACCGCGTGACAGCGACAGCAAATTCGCAGCAGGATTCCGGTGACACAGAACACTCTCGGGTGACCCTCAGGATACAGGACGAATGGCAGGCCTATGCCGCCGAGATGAGGGCTGAAGTTCACGCTGGTGAGCGTTTCCTGCGCGAACGGTCCGCAGAGCTCGCACCGGCTGCAGTCGCATGGTCGATTCGCAATCTCTCACGAGCAGATCCGCATCTGCGAACGTTGGCACACACCGTCATTGAACGAGAGAAGCCGGAATTGTGGATCTCTTCACTCATGCGGCTGGAAGCAGTACACCCATTCCACGAAGGGGCGTTGTCCGTGGCAAGAGCGGCCACTGTGCCGCAACTTCAGCAACTGCTCCGGCGACTCGCAGTGCTGTCAGCGAGTCAGAACGCTGATCGTGTTCCGGCGGCCATGCTCCTGCGAATGATTTCAGTCCGTCTGCAGATCGTGCAGCAGTTGTGGACCGAACACCCGGAACTGTTCGGAACGGAAGATGTACCAGCTTATGCTGACTGGCTGGAGGCAGAACTGCGCACCCTGAACACACTGCCATGGTGCGTGTCTGTCGGCGATACGCTCCCCGCTGTCCGACGTCGCGTGGCTGCTGCAATGGGGGAGGCACAGTCGATCCACGATATATCGACCGTTGTACCCATGTTGCAGAGCAGTGATCAGCAGGATCAGCTGGCTGCGTTGCTGGCGCTTCGCAAGCACATTGGAAACGCCGATGATCACCTGGTGGAAAAGTTCCTGCTGACGCTGAATGCAGGGGAGCGTTATCTGGGTGGCGATGGTATGTCGATATTTCTGCAGCGAATTCGCGACGATGCTGCTGCAGCCATGACGGAGCAGCAGCGTAGTTCCATGGCTGCACTTCTGAGTCCGCAACCGGCTGCAATGGAATCGACACCCCCGCGTGCACCACTGCACAGATACACCATGAATGATCTGGTGTCTCTGTTCAACGACAACGCTGTGCCCGGGAATCCGGCACGGGGCGCTGCAATCTTTCGGGAGGCGTTGTGTGCACGTTGTCATCGTTACCAGAGCGAGGGCTTTGCCTACGGTCCGGATCTCACCTGGGTCGCACGTCGCTTTTCACGGCAGGACCTGTGCCGTTCAATTCTGCATCCTTCAGAAGTCGTTGCTGAGCCATGGCAGATGGCGCAGGTCGTCACCAGTGATGGCAGGGTCGAAAGTGGCAGAATTGTCGCCCGAGGAGATTACCGGTCTGAGTCGCTGCTGTTGAACACAGAGCCGCTGAATCCAGCAGCTCTTATTGAGATCGACAAAAAGGACATCGACGAGCTGAATTATGTGAGCACTTCACCAATGCCTGAACGTCTTCTGGACGGCTTCAGTCTGGATGAGATCAGAGACCTGCTGTCATATCTGGAGATTGGAAACCTGACTGCAGCCGAAGAGTGAGATATGTACTCAATGAATACGGCCCCTGCGGCCCGCGCCTCAACTGGATCGCGGGTTGACTCAGGCCGAACAACATTAAACAGTGTTCGGGTGTGGACAGTT
>JALRDR010000034.1 GCA_023262145.1 Planctomycetaceae bacterium
GGTGGTGGCGGAGCGCACAACAATATGCAGCCATACATCTTAATGAATTACATTATTAAAACTTAATCTGAAAGGAAACAATGGGATACTATCTCTTAGACAACCCACCCGCATCATCACAATTTTATCCATCACGCAACAACGGATGGCAAGGTGGCATCGTCATTCATACAACCGAAGGTGTAGGTGGCTACGACTCAGCAGAAAATACTGCTGCGTTTATTTCACGTCGTTCCGATCCGGGCAGCTATCACGTAATAACTGACCTTAATGGTCCGGCATTCGCTTCCGCAAAAGCGAACAGTCGCCGCAGACCAGTCCAGCCCGCAGCAACATCGGCCTGTCCGCAGATCTCCACCATCAGCCGATTCAGCAGCCGATGAATGGAATGAGCTCCGCTTTCAAGCGGTACCGTCTCTGCCTGACTCAGCCACTGCATGAGCAGCCCCAGAGCAGCAATGTGATCCTTGCGATCCAGCAACGCAGAAACAACCTGCGAAAAACTGTTGACCGCATTCAGGTCCTCAACATGCTCCCGCCAGAAGGAGATATCTCCTGCAGCTTCACCAGCTTCACGCCAGCGACTGAGCATTCGCGCCAGCAGTACTGCGGCTTCCACCGACTTAAGACCCTCTACCTTTGTCAGGTCATTAACCGTCGTTGTGGCGTAACTGTCCCACTCTTCCGCTAACGATCGAAATTCGTTGTGAACGGCTTCCAGCAGATCCTGCTTGCCCTGCACTGCCGCTTCAGACATCGTCAGAGAAGAGACGTCGAATAACTGACTGATGATCTCAATCAGCAGTTCCACGCGACCATCCGGGATGGTGTCTTCCCGGGATGTAAACAGCGGAAACATGCCCTGAAAGCCCAGTATGTTCCATGGATCAACAAGGCCCCCCGTTGCGATGCCGCGATTCAGCAGACCGCGTGTCTCCAGCAACAACTCGGCAGCTCGTTCCGGGTTCTTCTCCCGCAGGCAGCGTCGAGCCATCACCATCCGGGCAAATATTTCGGACTCAATTCGCGCCGCCAGACAGGGAATTGCAGCAGCCTCCTGACGGCTGTCATCTTCATATCCCATTCTTGCATACATCCACGACAGATGCCTGTGCTGTACCTGCTCCGCTCCGAATCGGGCCAGAAACAGATTCAGTTCATGTCGCACGTGCCCGAATGGCTGCCGAGTGCGGGTGGCATGTCGCTGCAGTCGACGCCTGCGTTCGCCTTCACATAATTCCAGAATGCGGTCGTAGTAGTGATCACGCTGCCGCGCAACCTGCGGCAGCAGCGTTGTCAGACTGATATCCGATGCATGTGCCTGAGGACCCGCTCCACTGATCGCCGATGCCATCAGGATTGTTCCGGACAGAACAGCAGAAGCATCATGCAGACGCTCCTGCCGCCCCCGTGTCCCACCCTTCCTGACCCAGTCCAGAAGTGCCTCCAGAATCAGACCGCGGATCACAAAACGCGTGTAGAATCCGCGTGAATCGATCTCATCCGGGTCCCACTCACCGAAGATGTAATTCGTACGCTTGTAGACCGGATGCACATGATCGTGTGCACGCAGATCCACCGCCAGCTCCTGCAGACGACGAGCATCAAAACCGGAACCAGTCAGCAGATCCTCCGGAAGCTGCTGTAAAAGACTGATCGTCCCTGAAATCAGATCCCGCCACGGCCCTTCGGCCACCCCCACACCCTGAAAGTACAAGGGCAGTGGAGCAAATCGCTCGTGAGCATAGACCTGAGACTGCCGACCGTTTTCGAGCACGGCAACAGGTCGATAACCAACATAGTCGTTCAACCGCTGCAGCACACCCGTAATAAACTGAGGCAATGCAGCGAGCGGATCACCGCCGGCAGCACGCTCTGCCAGAACCACTTCAAACATCCGGGCAATCAGAAACGGGCTGAACAGACTTGCAGCGGAACAATGACCAAGCAGGTCCGCATGCCACTCCAGATACGCCGGGAACACTTTATCCAGCGTGACCCGCACTGCCTGCTCGGCCGGCTGCATATCAGCAAATGCCGACTCACCAGTTGCAGACAACCGTTGCAGCTGCTGCAGCAATTCATCCCGCAACTGCTGCGGCCCGAAGCCTGTGGAGTTCTGCATCCAGATCCGATTGAGCGCAGAGCGAAACCGAACACCCGGTGTTCCCTGAGAAAGATTCAGGTATCCCAGCATGTCCCTGAACAATTCCCCGAATTCAGCATTCGAGTCCGATTCGTCAAATAGTCTGCCCTGTTCAGCTGCCACAATCTTCGTTTTCTGTTCGTGGAAACCTGCGAACAAACCTGCTCAACTGGCAAGCTCCACAGTACTGGCGATCAGGCAGATCTGCGACATTCACCCCTGCGGGGATGAACAGATCTGCCTGTCTGCTTCCGGCAATCACTGTCCTTTACCGACCTGTACGTCAGCGCGCGTACTCAACATTACGCGTTTCCCGCAGGATCGTCACTTTGATCTCACCCGGGTACGTCAACGTCTGCTCAATTGCGTTCGCCATTTCTCGTGACAACCTTGCCGCCTGGCGATCGGTCACCTTCGACGAATCGACAATCACACGAATTTCCCGACCAGCCTGGACCGCAAACGCCTGCTCGACTCCTGGAAATCCGCAGGCCAGTGCTTCCAGCTCTTCGAGACGGCGTACGTATTTCTCCAGCGTTTCACGACGTGCACCGGGACGAGCCGCAGAAACAGCGTCAGCTGCGGCTACAAGAACCGTATAAATGTACTCCGGACGAATATCATCGTGATGACCTGCCGCAGCATGGACCACTTCGGCATTCTCACCATAGCGCTTCAGCAACTCCGCTCCCACCGCAGGATGCCCACCCTCCATCTCATGATCCGCAGCCTTCCCGAGGTCATGCAGAAAACCGCAGCGGCGAGCAAGGACCCCATCCAGCCCCAGCTGCTCCGCCATCAATCCTGTCAGGTGAGCCACTTCGATGGAGTGCTGACGTACATTCTGGCTGTAACTCACCCGGAAGTGCAGCCGCCCCATCAGCTCCACAAGCCGTGGGTGCAGCCCGCGAACTCCGGCTTCCTCACATGCCTGCAGCCCTAGCCGGCGAATGTTCTCATCCATCTCCTTTGTCGTCTCAGCAACAATCTCCTCGATCCGCGAGGGATGGATGCGTCCGTCCTGAATCAGCTTGATCAGTGCCAGTCGACCAATCTCGCGACGAACATTGTCGAATGCGGAAACAATGACCACGCCAGGCGTATCGTCCACAATCACATCGACGCCCGTAACCTTCTCAAAGGTACGAATGTTGCGGCCTTCGCGGCCAATGATTCGCCCCTTCACCTCATCGCTGGGAATGTCCACAGTCGAAACCGTCGTCTCAGACGTGTGGTCCGATGCATAACGCTGCACGGCCATCCCAATGATCTCGCGAGCTTTCTCTTCGCAGACTTCCCGGATCTCAGCCTCGTGCTTCATGATCAGAGCACCGGTCTCCTCCGATAACTCTCGCTCAAGCTTCCTGAGCAACTGCTCCGCAGCCTGCTCCCGCGATAGCTCACTGATGCGGTAGAGCTGTTCCTGCTCATCCTTCAGCAGCCGGTCGAGCTCTGCCTCGCGAGAATCCATGAAACGAGTGCGATCCGCCAGCTTTTGCTGAGTCGCCTGCAGCATTCGTTCTTTCTTGCCGAGGGCACTGAGCTGGTCCTCCAGCTGCGATTGACTGCGATCAAGTTCCCGTTCGCGAGTACGAAACTGCTCGCGGGATTCTTCCATCTTCGCCTCCAGTTGCTCACGCTTCCGGATTTCCTCTTCCTTGAGCTGCAGGTCAAGGTCACGTCGCCGGGATTCAGCATCTCGTTCGATATCTCGGAGAATCTCATCGCGGGTCTTGTGCGCGCGTCCTTTGATGACACGATCGATACAATAACCCACAATCAGTCCGACGACGCCGGCAATCAGGCCGACGATCATCTCTGGCATTGGACTTATCCTTTATCCTGATCGACCCTGCCTGGAGAGACTTTCAGAATGAGTCCACCTTCAGAAATCAGCCCACAGCACGCCCCCGATCGTCGGTAAAACCGACCGGAAATGTGGGTGAGTGGCACAGGGGAAGAGTCCCGCCTGACCCGCACTGCAACCATCTGCCTGAATTCCAGAACACCCCAACGCGACAGATTCTCCAGCCACGGCATGCTGCCCGTCAGCCTCTGGCAGACGTTGCCCATCGACGAACGCAGATGCGCATCCGTCCGGACATCTCGCCGCAGAAGTAATTGCAGCAGCAGTAGCAGGAATTCAGAAATCACAGTGATTCCAGTCAGTAATCTGATCGCTCCCTGCAGTTGCAACGGAAAGAATGACAACAATTCGCTGCCTGAGCAGCGGCATGCTGTACCCAACCGCCTGAAAACCGCACGGAACAGAACGTTGAGGCCTATCCGCCGAATGCTCTGAACGCTCGGTGGGAGACCATCCTGTCAGCTCCAGGAAGATCCGGTGAATCAACCTGGCAGAAACAGCCTGAGTCATCTGCGCGCATTCACACGAATGCAACGCCACGACCTCAGATCACCCATGATGATAACACAGGAAGAATCTGAATTACAATTCACCGATCAGTGCCTGGACAGCATCCGCACCGTCACACACCAAAAATCCGGTAACAGGGCAGTTTTCATCGCCGGAACACCAGATTCTGGCAGGCACCTTGACCCGCTACCCTCCCTCTACGTCTCTGATCGGTTCCCAAAAACGCAGGTCAGGTTTGACCGGCGTCCGGATGCACAATATGGTGGTGCCATCTTCCAGATTCGTTCCATACCTCAAGGAAAACCGCCCATGCTACGCTGGTCGTCAAGCCTTTTGCTGCTGGTCGCACTCATCGCAGGCTGCCAGGTGCAGGATTCAGCCCCATCTGCGTCTGAATCATCCGCCTCCACCGCTGAATCCGGAAATTCCCGGCCTTCTGTGGCGTTTGTGACAAATCAGATCGCTGACTTCTGGAAGATTGCGGAAGCCGGATGCGTTGCTGCATCGAAGGAGTTCGACATCGATGTGCAGGTCATCATGCCGCCTGAAGCCTCAGCTGTGGTTCAGCAGCAGAAAGTGGAAGACCTGATGTCCACTGGAATTCAGGGAATTGCCATCAGCCCGCTCGACGCTGATAACCAGAAGGACTGGATCAACAGTGTCGCAGCACAGGTACCATTGATTACCCACGATTCAGACGCACCTCAGGCTGACCGCCTGCTGTACATCGGTATGGATAATTACGCAGCCGGCAGGAAATGCGGGGAAATCCTGCGCAACGCCGTACCGGACGGCGGTCAGATCCTGCTCACCATCGGACGTCTGGAACAGGACAACAGCAAATTCCGTCGACAGGGTGTCATTGATGTTCTGCTTGATCGCGATCGTTCCATTGAGTACTACCGATCCCAGCCGGATGCATTTGATCCCGAAGAAGAACTGCAAGGCAATGGTTATACGATTGTGGCCACTCTGACTGATCAGGGAAAACCTGAAGTCGCTCTGCAGAAAGCGGAGGATGCTCTGGTGACCTGGCCGGAGCTGAAAGGAATCGCAGGTCTCTTTGAATACAATCCCCCTGCGATTTATCAGGCGCTGAAAAAAGCTGGCAGGATCGGCAAGGTTGCAATTGCAGGGTTTGATG
>JALRDR010000044.1 GCA_023262145.1 Planctomycetaceae bacterium
TTTCCTTTCCTGACGATTTTGCCGTCAAAAGCTGTTTTCCAGGTTGGTGTGATGACGATGACCCCAGTGTGCAGGGTAACTGCGCACAGTTTCCGGCAGATTTTGCCGCAGGAGCTGGCAACGGAAGAAAATGTTGGAGCAGGGTCATTGCTATGCGACCAGGACACTTGGGGAGATTGCTTCCCATTTTGATGCTGTCTGCCGCGCTGGTTTGCAGCGGTCAGGCAGTGGCAGAGCAGTCGGAAGGCACCGTCTACACGGTACTGGGGGACGTGCGTAGTCCCGGGCAGTTTACGTCGCCTGAGCCATTGACTGTTCGCGATGCCGCAGTGAGCGCGGAGCCAACGACAACTGCGCTGCGAATTACGGTGTTGCGAGCCGGGCAGAATCGCAATCAATGGACCACGATGGTGAATCTGCACGGGACAAATAATTCAGAGAACGTTGTGGAAGGTGACATTCTGCTGGTGGAGTCGGTTGGCAGAGCAGGACAGATTTCAGAGAACGCAGCGATTCGTACTCGCAATGGGGTGACTGTGATCTCGTTGATGGACGAGCAGGTTTCGGTGGGTGATGTGCTTGCCGGAATAGGAATGCGTCCTCAGAACAGTCCCCGCGTTGATATTGTGACTCGCCTGCGTGGCAACCGTCCTCAGAAGAACGTGGCCATGGACACTCCGATTCTGCATGGTGATATTCTGGTTCTGGAGGGAAGTGAGACCTCTTCGGGAATCCCGTTTGTCACGGGCCCGGGCAGTCGTCTGAAAGTCAGCGTCTCCGAATGGGGAAATTCCGGACGCAGTGGCCGACTGGGATCAGGCTCAGTGCAGGGAGGGCCAGCATCCCGGCAGTCAGTTCGCGATGAATTTGATGATCGAACCGATCCGTACCGCGACAGCTATGGTTCTGTTCTGGTTGATCGGGACCATGATTCGTACGGCTATGCTCGGCAGGATGCAGCGCGTGAGGCATATCGTGGAGAATTCGACAGACCGCGATATGCGGAGGACTATCGTGCGGTCTCAGAACGGAATGATGCTCCTGTGGCACCGCCGTGGGCTGAGCGACCTCGCGAGTACGATGCGAGTAATTATCCGCCACCACGAAGTGAAATTCCGCCGGAATACAGAATGCCGCGGGATCGATATCGACAGGAACAGTCGTGGGGCGGGGGTTATGGTGATCCGCGAATGCGAGGCGGCTCGAGCGCAGCCAGTAACTACCCGGCTTATGGTGATTCACGCGGTGACTGGAATGATCGCGGGATGCCAGCCCGGGGCAGTTTTGTCTCGTCAGGTCAGGATTACCCGCCAGGACCCGGTGGCGGAGGCTACGGTCCCGCGACAGGAGTTCCGGATACGCCACAACCGCTGTTTCCGGGGGCCGTTCCATCAATTCCGGCTCTTCCCGGTGCAGCAGGTGAAGAATCATTGCTGAAGGATCCGCTCCCGGCATTTCCAAATCTGCCATCAGAGCCATTGCGTCCGCCAGGTCCGGCGGGTGCAGCGGAACCAAGGAGCTTCTCCGGGTCGGCGATTGCGGGCGAACTGAATACAACTGCTCAGCCGTCCTCGCCACCGCCATCACCACCTGTGCCACAGGCTGCGGCTGCGGAGGGTGTTGGTTCGGCTTCGGTTCCATCGGCGGCGATCGCGTCCGGCGCTGTGCCGACACAATCCGCTCAGGATTCACAGGAAGCGGGAGCAGCAGCAACAGAAGTTATTGTTCCGCCGCCGGTGCCTGTCGCCGCCGCGCCAGAGCCCGGACGAAGTATTGACGCGGTGGAAGCGGCTTCAGCTGGCGTTCTGAACACGATGGTGATTCTGGCATTTCTGGTGACTGGCGGCTGGTTGATGATGCGAGCGTTCAGCAATCCGGAGCAATCTGCGGCGGGTTCTGCTCCGTACGTGTCCGCTCCTGAAACAAAAGTTCCGGTTTCCCGACCGGTTGTTCGTGCTCCTGTGGCAACGGTGCCACCTGCTGTCGACCACAGCCAGCAACAGCCTGCAGGGGTTCAGCCTGCAGGCATGCATTCCATAGCCGTGGGAGAGGTACCTGTCTTGCCG
>JALRDR010000063.1 GCA_023262145.1 Planctomycetaceae bacterium
GTCGCTGGAACTGTACAAGACTCATTTCAAAAGTCTTGAGGTCGGGTCGCTCGAAGACCCAAGTGTCCTCCACTCCGGGAGGCGCAGCAATTTCCGCAACATTCATGCGGAAAGGCCGACGGGGGATATTCGCGGCTGCAGGAATTCCTGCAGCTGGACCCGGTCGAAATCACCAATCAGGTGAAGACCGCAGGGCTTCGAGGTCGAGGCGGCGCAGGGTTTCCCACCGGTCTCAAATGGACCTTCCTTCCGAAGGATCATCAGGGGCCCATCTACCTCGCAGTGAATGCCGATGAAAGTGAGCCGGGAACATTCAATAACCGCTACCTGATGGAACTCGATCCGCACCAGCTCATCGAAGGCATCATCCTGGCCTGTCGGGCAATTCGCTGTAACACCGCCTATATCTATCTCCGTTATGAGTACGGAGAGAGCTTCCGAATCCTCGAACGGGCGATTCAGGAATGTCGCAACGCGGGCATCCTCGGTGACAATATTCTTGGATCCGACTTCTGCATCGATATTCACCTGCATCGCGGTGCTGCAGCTTACATCTGCGGTGAGGAAACCGGCCTGATTGAAAGCCTCGAAGGCAAGCGGGCGTGGCCACGAATCAAGCCACCATTCCCCGCAATTGAAGGCCTGTTTCGCAAACCCACAATTGTCAATAATGTTGAAACGCTCTGTTGCGTCACTCAGATTCTCTACCGCGGCGTGGACTGGTTTCGCTCGATCGGCGTTCAGCCCGATCCAAATAATCCTCGTGACCCGGGCAGCCTCGGCCCCAAGCTCTACTGCATCAGCGGACACGTGAACAAACCCTGTTGCGTGGAACTTCCGCTGGGCGTCACCGCACGCGAACTCATCGACAAACATGCCGGCGGTGTCTGGAAGGGACGTCGGGCAAAAGCTGTTGTTCCAGGCGGAATCAGCATGGGATTCCTGTCGGCGGACGAACTGGATACGCCATTGGATTTTGCCGGTCCGGGCAGCGTTGGTTGTCTGGGGCTGGGAACTGCAGCCGTCGTGGTTGTGGATGATCAGACCAGCATGGTGGATGTTCTGTACAACTGCTGTCGTTTCATGTCCCACGAGTCCTGCGGCCAGTGCACCCCCTGCCGCGAAGGCACTCAGTGGATGACCCGGATTCTGGAGCGAATTCGTGACGGCCGTGGACGAATGGAGGATCTTGACCTCCTGCTCGAAGTAGCGGGGTCAATGGGGATTATTCCCGGAACGACCATCTGCGGACTGTCCGACGGAGCGGCGTGGCCGGTGAAGAATGCAATCAATAAGTTTCGCGGTGAATTTGAGGAATACATCCGCCAGGGGCGTCCCTCAGTCACTTCGGCACAGCAGCTGATGATGGCCGCACACTAGCCATCACCAGCGGCATCTCAGGTATGCGGCAAATTGCAGAGAAACTTTGTCAACAGTCGTCCGGATTAAGTCATTCTGGACGAAACAGTCAACATCAGCGGGTGGCTTCAGGTCTCTGAAGTCGCCCCTGACAGATACTCGGATTCATTACGGCAGGCCCGTGCGGCTGTCCGGAGAATCCGCAATCCGGACATCTGTACAAGTACAATCAGGTAGCAGCATGGCAACGGTCACAGTCAACGGAAAAGAAGTGGAAATCGGCTCCAATGAGCGGCTCAACTGCATTCAGGCAGCTGCTCGCGCTGACGTTGAGATCCCTGCCTACTGCTGGCATCCGGATCTGTCTGTCGTCGCCAGCTGCCGCATGTGCCTGGTTGAAGTCGGCGAAAAAAAGGAAAATGGCGAAGTCCAGATGGTGCCCAAGCTGGTTCCTGGCTGCCAGACCCCGGTCAAGGACGGAACCGTCATCGTCGCCGACAGCGAAAAAGTCAAGGCAGCACGACAGGCCACACTCGAATACCTGCTGCTGAACCATCCGCTTGACTGCCCAACCTGTGATCAGGCCGGCGAGTGCTATCTGCAGGACTATAGTTTTGACTATGGCCGCGGTTACAGCCGACTGAATGAACCCAAGAACATCAAGCCGGACAAGGACTAC
Organism: Planctomycetaceae bacterium; assembly: GCA_023262145.1. Lineage (GTDB taxonomy): Bacteria > Planctomycetota > Planctomycetia > Planctomycetales > Planctomycetaceae > SXXK01. Next base: position 2,039 of record JALRDR010000063.1, read on the forward strand.
ATCGGAGATCAGATCACGCTGTTCACCGATCGCTGCATCATGTGTACCCGGTGCGTGCGGTTCACGCGCGAAATCTCCGGTTCAGCAGAACTGCAGGTTGTCAGCCGTGGCAGCCATGAAGAGATCGATATCTTCCCCGGTCACCCGGTCAACAATCCCCTGGCCGGAAACGTCGTTGATATCTGTCCGGTGGGAGCGCTCTGCAGCAAGGACTTTCTGTACCAGCAGCGCGTCTGGTGGCTCAAGAGCACCAATTCTGTCTGCCCGGGCTGCAGTACCGGCTGCAGCATCAAGGTTGATCAGAATGAAGACAAAGTGTATCGCCTGACACCGCGGCATAATGATCAGGCCCAGGGGCACTTCATGTGCGATGAAGGTCGTTTTGGCTGGAAATACACACATTCCGACCAGCGTCTGTCATCCCCGCAGCATCGACAGGGCGGCCAGCTTCAGGACAGTGAATGGGAAGCTGTGCTCCCGGCTGTGCGTTCTGCAGTCGCCACGGCTGCAGCAAACGCGCCAGGAAGTGTGGCTGCAGTGCTTTCACCCTGGATGACCGTTGAAGAGGCGTGGATGCTTGGCCGCTGGCTGAAGGATCTCGACCCGCAGGCAATCCTGACTCTCGGACCAGTACGCACGACCGGTGCCGACCAGCACTTCCCTCAGGATCGCAACGGCAACCCGGTCGAGCCGATCAGGTTTACCATTCGCGCCGAGAAATGCCCCAATCGGATGGGCGTCCAGGCAGTCATCGACCAGCTGATGTCGACTCCGGTGTCACTCGCTGACCTGACTGCTCAGATTGCATCCGGCAAGGTCAGGGTTGTCTATGCCGTCGGAGGCGATCCGGAGGGCCTGTTTACTCCGCAGCAGGCAGAAGCTCTGGGCAAGGCAGACACCGTCATTGTCCAGGACTTCTTCACTTCACCACTGATCGCGCAGGCCGCCTTTGTGCTTCCCTCCGGAACATTTACCGAACGCGAAGGCGTCGTCGTGAATCATTCCGGCCTGGCACAGCTGATTCGTCGATCTGTACGCGGCCCTGATGGCAGTCGTCCTGATTCCCGCATCCTCTGGGATCTGACGGAGCGGCGCGGACTGGTACAGACGGAATCTCTTCGCCATGAAATTGCTGCGGCAGTCCCGGCGTTGTCCGCACTGACGGCCCCGGAGCTTCGTGAGAATGGTGTCGTGGTCGGACAGGCCACTGCTGTTTCGGATTGATGGTTTTGCGTTCGTGTGCTGCTGATCTTCCTGACATTATTTTCCTGCGATGATTTCTGACATGACTGAACCGCAACAGGAACTCCTGACGACTCTCATCACAATCGCGGTGGTTGTGGGAGCCATTCCAGGTGTCTGCAACTATCTGATTCTGCTGGAACGCAAATTGTCTGCGTGGATGCAGGACCGCATCGGCCCGAATCGTGTCGGCCCAATGGGATTGCTGCAGCCACTGGCAGACGGCATCAAGCTGTTGCTCAAGGAAGAAGTGATTCCCGGGCACGTGAATCGCGTGCTCTTCGTCATTGCTCCGGGTATCTCTGTCTTTACGGCACTGCTGGCATTCGCTGTGGTGCCGTTTGGTCCGATTGACGAACCAGGCGTCCCATCGTGGATCCGATTCATTATCGCCCCGGGAATCGACATCGGACTGGTATTCATTTTCGCCATTGGCAGTCTGGCTGTATACGGTGTCGTCCTTGGCGGCTGGGCATCCAACAACAAGTACAGTGCTCTGGGTGCCCTGCGCGCCAGTGCTCAGGTCGTGAGCTATGAAATTCCTCTGGGGATGTCGGTGCTTGGAATCGCCCTGCTCTCCGGAACCATGAATCTCGAACAAATCATGATGCAGCAGGTGGAAGGCGGAATTCTTGGCTGGAACATCTGGTTTCAGCCGGTCGCTGCCGTGATGTTCTTCACCGCTTCGCTGGCAGAAGCAAACCGTCTGCCGTTTGACCTGGCCGAGTGTGAACAGGAACTCATCGGTGGCTGGCACACAGAATACAGTGCACTCAAGTGGGCACTGTTCTTCCTTGGTGAATACACTCACATGATCACCATCAGTCTGCTGACTTCCATCCTCTTCCTCGGCGGCTGGCATTTCCCGGGAATCGCTGAAGCCGGTGGCGAGCCGACTGCGCTGGGCTGGATCATCAAGCTGGGTGTACTGCTCGGCAAGGCATTTGCATTCATCTGTGTCATTATTGCGTTGCGCTGGACCATTCCTCGCTTCCGTTTTGACCAGCTGATGGAACTGGCGTGGCGGGTCATGATTCCGCTTTCAATGGTCAATCTGCTGATGGTGATGTTCTGTCTGCACTTTGAATTCAGTCTGTGGTGGTTGTTGCCTGGATCCGCGGCCCTGTTCGCTGCCTGGGGATCAATCAGTGCCAGCCTGCGTGCGGCGGAACGAGCATCTCGTCCAGGTTATGTGCAACAGCAGCAGAACGCTGCCGCACCAGCCGGTGGTGGGGCTCACTGATCAGAATCATTGCCGGAACTCACTCAACAAAGTGGCTCCTGAAATAATCAACCGTTTTCGGAATCTGCACACATGTCAGAAA
>JALRDR010000097.1 GCA_023262145.1 Planctomycetaceae bacterium
TGGATCGTATTTGTCCTGCCAGCCCCCATCGTAATGACAACATCACCGCTTTGTACCGCATCGTCCAATGTCATGGGGACACGGTCAAGTGAGTTCACAAGGCGAGAAAACCCACCGCACTGCCGTATTTTTTCCACCAGCTCCGCGGCCGCATGCTCCGCGGTTTCTGCAGAAACCTGCTCTCGAGCCGGCAGAACCGGCAGCACGTAAACCTGGTCTGCGGCAGACAGAGCCACCGCGAAGCTCTCCTCCAGACGTCGGAGCCGCTCCAGCTGATGCGGTTCGAAAACAACCAGCAGACGCCGCCCGGGATATACCATCCTCGCCGCTGCCAGTGTTGCACGAATTGCAGTGGGGTGGTGAGCATAGTCGTCCAGCAGGAGCGCGCCCCGGAGCTCGCCGCGATACTCGAAACGACGACGAATTCCCGGAAAAGTCCGCAGCAGTTCCACGGAGTGCTCTGCGGCGATTCCCTCCTGTTCGGCAGCCAGAATCGCTGCAGTTGCATTCTTTGCGTTGTGCACACCCGGCAACGGGATTTCAACAGTCAGTTTCCGTCCGTCACGATGCTGCAGCCGAAATCGACAGCCACTACCGAACACGTCCCCGGCGGACGGATTCTCCTGCGGCATTACGTCACGAATACACCAGTCAGCTCGCCCGGTGTAGCTGAGCGAAAAACCGAGTGGCCGGCCGGCATAACCTGCCACCAGCCGCCGCGAACGCAGGCAGTCTGTGTCATAAATCACGGGCCCGTCAGCAGGAACGCGATTCAGGAATTCGGCGTACGCCTGTAACAGCTCCGCTTCACTCGCAAAGCAGTCAAAATGATCCGGCTCAATCCCCGTCAGCAGAACCGACGCCGGATCAAAATTCAGAAAGGACTTCCGGAACTCACAGCTCTCAATGACTGCGGCAACTGCCGGCGCAGCGAATGAATTCCCGTCAAGCCGACTCTCACCCCCTCCACACAACTCGCCGCCCAGAAACAACTGTGTGCGTCGATTCTGTTGCAGGATCCACCAGAGCATGCCGCTGGTTGTTGTCTTGCCGTGGGTTCCGGCAACGCACAATTGCCGCATCCCTGCCAGCCGCCTTGCGACAGCCTGTGGTAGCGTCAGGCAGGAGATCCCAGCCGCCGCTGCTGCCAGTGAAAGCTCTGATGACTCGGGAACTGCCAGCGATCTCACGACCGTAGTGACGGAATGCTCATGCAGCAACGCCGGATCCACAGATTCAAGCAGCCGCAACTGCCCCTGACGACAGACAGAGGTCTGTTCTGCGGCGAGTCGCCGGAGGGATTCTCTGCAGCTGTCAGCCCCAATGACCCTGTTGCCGCTGAGCAGGAGCTGCTGACAAAGCGAACGCATTCCGGATCCGCAGACCCCCAGCAAAAGCCAGGTTTCACGTTCCGATCTCCGTACTGATGACGAATCGACAGATCTCACAAGCAGCCATCCGTGGCAAAGAGTGACGAGGATTTTCTGAGCAGCCAGCGGCGTCGCCTTCGGCTGCCCCGGAGTCTAGTCGAGTCTGCCTTGAATTGCAGCCGAAGCTTTCCGGACTTGCACCGGATCATCGCGGTTTTCCGTGCTGCGGTCGATAGCGATTGTGCTCTGTATCACCAGCCTGAGCACATCGGGACGCCATGCGGGACGACACACAGGATCCGCACCGATGTGATTCCTGTGCCCAACCGCTGATCACGATCGTCAGAAGACGATTCCCTTCGATGAAGAACCACCACCGGTCGCTGGCAGATCTGCACTGATCCGGCAGAGCAGGATCCTGACTCCTGCAGCAGGCACAATGTCCTGACATTCAATCCCTGAATTGCAGGGTGATGAGTTGAAACCGCCGCAGCAGAACAGCACTTCTCGGTTGCCAGTCAGAACACTGATCCAGCTCACCACGGACATGAAAAAAATCAGCCTTGCCCCCCACAGGGAGACAAGGCTGGTAATTGATCAGAGATCCCGCAGCAGCGGGACGTGCAGAGTCATCAGATCATGTCACTTCAAACGTGCGAGCCGCACTCCATGGCAATGCCGTTCCGTCCGCTTTGACTCCACGAACCCAGGCGCGATAGGTGCCACTGTTCAGCGGGTTATTGGGAACGAAGTCTGTGGTCAGCCGACCGATTTCATGGATGTAGTTGAAGTCCACACCAATCCACGCCACAAAGATTTCATATTCCACAGCCTCCTCCACTGCACTCCACGTCAGTCTCGGCAACGGATTTGGCGTCTGCAGCCCCTCCTGTGGTGACAGAATGATCGGTGCTCCGGCAGTTGTAGAGAACCGGAACTCATTGCTCCAGCCGCCCAGCTCACCACTCTCACTCACGGCACGTACCCAGAAGGAATAATTCCCTGCCGGCAATGCCTGAGCGAACCTGAATGTTGATGTCGCAGCAGTAGTCTGCAGGTAGATGGCAGAATCGACGCTGCGTTCCACCCAGATTTCATAACGGGCTGCACGGTCCACCTGACTGTACGAGATCTGCGGATTTGTTGTGGTGAACTGGATCCCGCTGGGCAGGCTGATCTTCGGCACGACGTCGGTGGAAAACTGCGTGTTGTCTGACCACAGTCCTACAACCTCGGCAGACTGTCGCCGACTCAGGACCGTCATCTGGCCGGACACCAGTTGCTCATCCACCTCCACCTCCACTGGCGCACCGGCTTCGGGAAGGAAGATCGTGAAGATTCGATTCCCGGCCGGGCCACGTACTCGCACCGATGCTTCGGAGAACCCATCCAGTCGCTGAATTGCAGAGGTCAGCTCCTCCGCGGAGGCGTCAAATGCGAGTTTGTCTGTTTCCTGAACCACTGCATCTTCTTCCAGCGTGCTCAGCTTCAGGGAGAACAGCCCACCGACAGGATTGCCACTGACAGCAATTTCTGTCACGGAACCCACACGTCTGGCCCTGACCTGGAATTCCAGCTCGCCCCATTCCGTGCGAATCGAACGAATACTGGACGAAATGCTGCCCGTGCGAAGTGAAGATACTGGAGTTACCTGTACGCTCGCCGCCAGCCGATCCAGCGTAATCTCGTGAACTGGGGATGCAGCTGCGATCGTTCGGACTGTGACATTTTCGAAGCCAAGATACTCAATCGCAGCCCGAATCTGACCGGCGGTCGCATTCCAGGGCAGTTCCGCGGTCGTCAGCACTCGTGGTGCTGCGCCGGACTCGGTGATCCGCAGTCGATACGAACCACTCGTTGCCGATGCGGAGGTCACTGCGATCCCTCCCTGATTCAGATTGCTCAGTCCCTGAACAGTAACACCTGAAGGCAGCGTCAGAGCAAAGCCGCCCGCGACAGCCTTGCAGGTGGTATCAGGAAAACCCAGCGAAGCGACTGCTGACTGAATCGTGGCAGCGCTGGAATTCCACGGCAGGTATGGTGTCACCAGCGGGCCGGCTGTACTGCCCGCAATCGTTAACTGCAGACGGAACGTTCCTCCGGTTGGTGTGGAGGTGAACTTCAGTGTATTGGTGTTCACGAATCGGGTCGCCAGGCGCACCTGCTGTGAACCCGGCAGGTTATAACTGGTCCCCTGCAGGTACGGGATATTCAGAATTTCCGGACCACCGCCAGCCTCACGAACGGTCAGTTCATAGTGAGTCGCTTTGTCGACCGGAGCCCATTCCAGAGTAATCGGCGAATCGAAGGTCTGCCCCGAAGGTCGCAGAATCTGTGGAACAGTAGCCACCGTAAAGTCGAATCCGGCCGACCACGCCGACCACCGTCCAGGAACTGCGTCATCCTGGCTGCGCACAAAGACCCGATAATCGCCAAGCCCCAGCTTGCTCTGGAAGCGAGTCAACTGCACCATGGAGCCTCCGCCGGTATAGGCACCATTCCCGGCGACTCCGCGGAGCCGAACGGTATCGGAGTCAATCACTGAAACCAACCACGTCCCATTGGCTGACGTAGTTCCCTCCACCCCCGTGATTCGTACAGATTCTCCGGACTTCAGCCCGTGCGCTGGAATTGTCAGATCGAGATCGGCCCCTGCGTTCACACCCGTAATCTGAGTGACTGCGATCGGCGCAGTCGGCTGTACTGTCACCAGCCCGTCCAGAAACAGACTGCGAACTTCACGCCGAACAATCCCGCCATTTCCATCCGGAATACTGTTCCCGACAGCATCCAGCACCGGCACCAGATTGTCCACTCGATAAACCGCTGAAGTCCCCTCCGTCTGATCGCTGACAAACACCTCAAATCGGCGGGCTCCCGGAGCACTTTCCCAGGTCACGGGGAAGTCATCCCCGGTTACCTGTCCCGGTGCCAGGGTACCGCCAGGGCCGGTGACAAGCGGAGCAGTCTGCAGTCGCATATCGACCGGTGCACTCCACGGCGAGTGAGACCCGTCAGCAAAGCCAGCACGCACCCAGACGCGACTGACGCCCAGGTTGTAGGCCACTGCCGGCGTAAACTCCAGAATTTCCGGCGGCAATCCTCGCTCAATGTGTGACGCTCTGCGGGCTTCAACATCAGATACCCAGACGTCGTAATCAACAGCCGCGTCAACCTCGCTCCAGGAGATCTTCTGGAACTGATTGGTGATGTCGACGACACCTCCGCCGGCCACTCCTGGACCCAGAATTGACGGAGTCGCCGAAAGCAGCGATCTGTTCTCAAGGGATTCAATAACCCCCGGAGGTGTAACGCTGTGGTTCTTGCGGCGTGAACGACGACTTCCGGAAGTGTATTCAAACTTCATGATTTCTCTGCCAACGCTCGATTCGAACTTTTATCGCTCCTCGGAATTCCGGCCTGCAGAAGGATCTGCAGGGCGCAGGCCTTCGGAACCTGCGCAGAGGCGCGTCTCGTTCAACTATCGCCCTGACGCAAAAGATCAGTTTTGCGGAATCAACCGCTCGTACCGATGAAGCCCAAAAAACATTCTGCGACCGGGGCCGATTGCATTGCAGACCGGCAGGAAATGCAGAATCGCTGCTCCAGCACGGGCAGACAGCCTGCTCACCGCCAGACCCGTCCAGCACTTCATGAAAAACGACTTTGTCAGCGTGATTCCCCTGATGCACGCATCACAGGACGCACCCAGCCCGCATTTTCCAACACCCCGATCAGCGTTTTCGTGACCTGACCCCGCAAACGCAAAAGGGCCCGTGAAGTCAGTTCGACTCCACGGACCCTTGATGATTGCCCACTCCTGTCAGCGCTATTTCACAGGTGTCGGTAAACCGTTTCAAATTCGATCTCGTACTTCTTCATTTTCTTGTACAGTGTAGTGCGGTTGATTCCCAGCATGCGTGCGGTTTTCTGCCGGTTCCAGCCTGTGCTTTCGAGGGCCTGAATGATCAGATCTCGCTCCGGACGTGTCAGAGCCGCTTTCAGTGAAGCACTGCTCAGCGAGGCGGATATTGCAGCAGGCGAAAGTTCGTGCGCCCGCAGTTTTTCGGGTAAATCAACGGACGTAATCACACTGCCGCGGCAGAGAACAACTGCTCGCTCAATCACGTTCACCAGCTCGCGAACATTTCCGGGCCATGTGTGCTGCTGCAGGGCCTGCATCGCGGCATCGTCAATTTCGTGGATCTCTCGCCCTGACTGTTCACAGAACATTCGCAGGTAGTGCTGAGCCAGCAGCGGAATATCCCCGATGCGTTCCCGTAACGCCGGCTGAGTCAACGTGATCACGTTGATGCGATAGAACAGGTCTTCACGGAACTCGCCTCTGCGAACCGCCTCTTCCAGATCCACATTTGTGGCCAGAATCAGACGCACGTCCACACGATGCGTCTCCGTCCCGCCCACAGCTTCGAATTCCCGATCCTGCAGAACTCTCAGCAGCTTCACCTGCAGTGCCGGCGATGCGGTTGCAATTTCATCCAGGAAGAGCGTGCCACCGTTGGCCTGCAGAAAGCGCCCTTCCTTGTTGTGGGTGGCTCCAGTGAACGCTCCGGCCACATGACCGAACAATTCGCTTTCCAGCAGACTCTCCGGAAGCGCTCCGCAGGCGACTTCCACAAAGGGTTTGTTGCTGCGATCGCTCAACTGGTGCAGAGCCCGAGCAGTCATGGTTTTGCCGGTACCACTTTCGCCCAGAATCAGTGCAGTGGTTTTTGTGGGAGCAACACTTTCCATCAGCTCGAACATCTTCAGCATCTTGTAGTCCTTGCCGACCACACTGCTGAGCCCGAACTTTTCTGAAAGCTGAGCTTTCAGATTCTTGTTTTCTTCGACGATCTTGCGCTGGCCGATCGCTCGCTCGATGGAGAATCGCAGTTCCTCATCAATGACGGGTTTCGTCAGGTAGTCAAAGGCACCCATGCGAATGGCTTCCACAGCACTTTCAATCGTGCCGAAGCCGGTGAGCAGAATGACGGCAATATCGCTGAGGTTTTCGCGGGTCCATTGCAGCAGGCGGAAACCATCACTGTCCGGAAGATTCACATCACAGACAACGACCTCGAAGGGAAACTCAGCCATCCGTTCCAGCGCTTCTTCGCAGGTGGATGCGGTCTCTGTCCGATGACCAAGCCCGCGCAGGTACTCTGCCATTGCCTCCTGG
>JALRDR010000013.1 GCA_023262145.1 Planctomycetaceae bacterium
CACGTCAACGGGGCAGTGATCGTTCCCACATTTCGGGACCCCGCGGATGACACTGCGATGCAGATCCTGCAGGAATGCTGGCCGGATCGTCGCATTGTCGGCGTCGACTGCCTTGATCTCATCTGGGGACTGGGAGGCTTCCACTGCCTGACGCAGCAGCAGCCACTTGCCGGCCTTCAGTAAACGCCGCAGAGACAGCGACAGCAGCCGCCTGCAATCTCTCACCGCAGCCCATTTCTTTGCGGTCAGACTCCCATCATGGTCTGGCTTGCGGTAGAATCCGGGAACGTCAGGGACATGCGTACCCGACAGCATTCCGCTCATCCAGTTTTGGATTCTGATCATGCAGCAGCATCCTGTGCTCTCACTGCGTCTGCTTCTTTCGGTCGCCAGCATTGCAATCGGCTCGGCCATGCACAGCCAGGCCGATGAGACTGCATCCGCAGAAATCAGCTACTACAGAGCTGTTCGCCCCGTTCTGCAGCGAAACTGTTCCGGCTGCCACTTTGCCGCCAGAAAACAAGGTGAACTCGCCGTCACAACGGTGGCTGAACTACTGGCCGGCGGTGTCTCCGGTCCGGCCATCGTCGTTGGAAAACCAGACGAAAGTCCGCTGGTACAGTACATCTCCGGTCCCGAGCCGGAAATGCCGCTCAACGCCGATGCACTGCCTTCCCGAGAAGTCGAACTGATCCGCAACTGGATTGCAGCAGGGGCTGTGGATGACACTCCCGCCAGCCTCGGAACGGTTATCTCTCAGGACAACCCTCCGGCGTACACGCGACAGCCGCTGCTGACCTCCGTCGATTATTCCCCGGACGGAACACTGCTTGCCGTCTCCGCCTATCACGAAGTACAACTGCTGGCCCTTTCCGGCGACACTCAATCCCGACGGCTCATCGGACGCTCGCAGAGAATTGAATCCCTCGCGTTTTCTCCCGATGGAAAACTTCTGGCTGTTGCCGGCGGCACCCCCGCCTTGTTCGGCGAACTTCAGATCTGGAATGTTGCGGATGGAAAACTCCTGCACTCCCTTAACTTCGGTTTCGATTCACTGTTTGGCGTCTGCTTCAACGACGATGGCACACTGATCTCATTTGGGACGGCTGATAACGGCGTACTTGTGGTTCGAGCTGACTCCGGTGAACTGCAGATGCGAATGGACGCACACGCAGACTGGGTCCTGGGAACTACCTTTTCACTCAAAAATGACCACGTAATCAGTGTCAGCCGGGACCGCTCCATGAAGCTGGCAATCCTCCAGAATGGTCAGTTTGTCGACAACATCACCAGCATCACCCCCGGTGCACTCAAAGGCGGCCTGACCGATGTCCAGAGAATCCCCGACAAGGAAGAAGTCCTCTCCATCGGCGCAGACGGCACCCCCCGCCTGTACAAGATCTTTCGCGAACAGGACCGCAAGATCGGGGACGACTTCAACCTGATTCGCGGCTACAAAACGCTCGAAGGACGGCTGACTGACCTCGACCTGAGCAAGTCCGGCAAGCGATTTGTCGTGGGAGCCAGTACCGCGACCAGCGGATCCGCGATGATCAGTTCTGTTGACGATCCCAATGCTGTCGTCATGCTGGAAGCAATTCCCTCACCGGTCTATGCGGTCAGCTTTCACCCTCAGGAAACAGAAGTGGCTGTAGCCGGCTTTGATGGTGTCATTCGATTCTTCAACGCAGTCGACGGCAAGCTGATTGCAGAACGTCCCGCTGTAACGCTCAGTAATATCACTGCAGCGAAATAAGTGAATCGAGCGCACGTTCAGCGGCAAATCTACGGCGGGAAATCCCCCCGGGAGCGGACAATGCTCGAACCGCTGCCACAGGATTTTGCGTTCCACACCCGGCACAAGACTCCAGGATGCTCAAATTCCGCTGAGTGCCCAAACACGGTGCTGCAGCCTGCTGCCACAGGAAACGAACTGCGTGATCCTGAACTGGCACTGCCGCAACTGGCACTGCCGCCTCACACACTGGCTGAATCCAGAGTTGGGTGCTGGAGGAAACAGCCACTGCCGCGGCCAGGCTGCAGCTGAATCACCCGTTGCGTCTGCACCGCGACACTGCGTCAGAACCATCACACGGCCAGAGCCACCAGACGGTTTCAGAACAACCGCGAGGCGATGCATCGGCGTATGATCACCGCTGCAGGATCACCGGCGACTACTCGTCGTCTTCATCGTAGAGCAGATCGCGATAATTGCGGTTTTCACGCCGCGGCTTTTGCTGCCCGGGGCGACGTCCATCGTCGTCAAGATTCGGCAGTTTGCCGGAAGGCTGC
>JALRDR010000201.1 GCA_023262145.1 Planctomycetaceae bacterium
GGACAGCTTCCATTCCGGTCGCTGCGCTCCCTCAATTCCAGCAGTCCAATTCGATTCCTGTTAGCCAATCCTGACTCTCATTTCCCGTGGTACAGAAAATGGGGGCAGGCCACAGGCAATAACACCATCCCGTGAGGATCAGTGATCAACTGATCCTGAAGTGCGTCGAGTGTTTACTCTGGCGGCAAAAATGCCAGTGGAGATTCGTCAGCGCGAAGCTGCAGCACCTGTTTCTTCCGAGGTCGCCATCGAACTGAGCAGTTTGTCTTTCAGATCATCGAAGTTTTGCGTGGAATACAAATGCCGGTAGATCAATTCCAGCTCATCCGTCGTGGCAAGTGAGGCTGGTTTCTCCGGGGCGAAGGAATGAAGTTTTTTCCGTGAGACCGCATGAAATTGGCTCAGTGTCAGTTTTTCACCGGTCGGCGTATTGATGTCAGCCTGCATTGGCTCCAGCAGATTCAGTTCCTTCAGAAGCCGCCCGATAAGCCGAGTGCGTTCAAATTGGGTCTGGTAATCACTGAGGAATTTCAGCACCTGATCCGTAAACTCGGTAGGCTTGCCCTCGTCCCCGAATAGTCGCATTCGGCGTCCATCGCGATTCACCACGGGATGTGTTTCATCGATGCACAGCGTGAGTCGTTGCCCGTCCGAACTGGCTGCAAACACAAATGGATAGCGGCGAATGAACGCCGGGATGTACTTTGACTGCCACTGCTGATTCCTGTCGAGGAACAGGTACTGCTCGTTTCTCATTCCGAGCACAGCCGCTCGAATCACATCGTCTTCCGTGGCGGTAAAGACGATGGCGTATTCAGCAGCAGCATGAGGCAGTTCAACCGCCATGAGTGGAACCGCATTGATGTCTGCACTCAAGGTATGATTGCTCGCGGTATCAAGTGACAGACTTCCATGATCTGCAACGGTTACGGGAACAGCAGATTCATAGATCAGCAGTTGTTTGGCCGTTTTTGGGGGATCCTCTGAGGGTCGGGGCATCAAGATCGCGTGGATTTCCGTGGGTCGGGGGCTTTTGGTAACGGGCTGCCGGCAGGATACGCGTGCACGATGGCATGAAACTGTCGTTGTCTATAGCGGTAATGTCTGGTTTACCAGAGCTGTAACTGGCGTTTCGCAGACGTCGGTGGATTTCTCTGGTCATGGCAGGTCCGGCGATGTTGCGTCGAGCCTGCAGTATAAAACGAATAATCTATGTGACTGAATTTCCGAGCAGCAGGTTAGCCACGATGGAGTCAATCACCGCATCGAGATTGCCACATTCGGCCCCGGAAAAGTCGGCGTCGTGGGATCGGTCCAGGGATTCACGTGAAACTGCACCGTTGCGGACAGAGGCGAGTGTTTCCGGAGAGACTGGCAGTTGCAGCGATTGCTGCTGAGTGACTTCAACGGATGGCCGCGTGGCGTGTTGCTGAAGTTGCGTGAGCAGGTTTTCTTCAAGGATATCGAGGCTCGCAGAGTTGTTCAGTGTCGACTGTTCAGTCTCGTTTGATTCTTCTTCTGCTTCGACAACAGTGAATTCCAGCGCGTTGCTCCATTTGCTGAGTTCGCCTGTGTTACTGACGGCTCGAATCCAGACTCGGTAGCGGCCTCCGGAAACGAGTGGTGTGGTTACGGTGAAACTGGTTGCTGTGAGATTCTCTTCATGAACGACTTTATATTGCACCTGATCTTCCCGATTGATCTGGAGTTCATAGCGTGCAGCATCACCCACAGCCAGCCAGCTGAACACGGGATTATTGCTGTAACTGCCTGGAGGCGTCGTGAATTTCGCCACAGCTCCCACCGTAAAGTCTGTGGGTGCTGACCATTTGCCTGGCAGCGATTTGGCACCGATTGCGATAGACCACCAGCGATAATTCCCGGCAGGGAGATCGCTGGGAACGGTCCATGTGGGTGCTGACAGCATCTTGACGTCATAAAGAGTGACTCCAGTGGTCAGATCCCGCAACTGGACGGAGTAAGTCACAGCGCCGGTGACCGGTGTCCAGGTCAAGGTTGGAGTGCGATCAAAGGTGGAAGGCAGCGGATTGACAGCGACGGGCGCTGTGGCGACGTGAACGTCAAGTTTTCCGCTCCACAGAGCAGCTCGGCCACCGGCGTCGAAACCGCGGACCCAGATGCGGTAGACGGAGATCGGAAGGTCGGAATCAGGAGTCCATGACGTGGATGTGATGTTCTGGTTGCGTACCAGCTGATTCTGACCTGTGGTGAGATTGTTGATCCATAAATCGTACCGTACAGCTCCCGGGACCGGCGACCATGTGATTGTTGGACGCGAGGTTGACTGAATCGCGGCGACAGTTCCGAAACTTACAGGCGTGTTGATCTGGGTGCGGTGCATGGGCGACCATGAACCTTTAACTCCGTCAGATCGGAACGATCGTACCCAGATGTCGAAGACTCCGATTCCGAGATCGGTTGTCGGTATCAGGCTGTTGGTGCTGGACGTTGTGAGGAGATATGCCCTCTGCTTTGTTGAGACATTGTCGATCCAGATGTCATAGCCTGCGGCGGCCGGATCGTTTGTCCATTGAATCGTGGGGCGCTGTTGTGCAGTGACGGGAGCGGGTCCGCTAATGATCGGTGTGGACAGGTCGTTGTCTCGATTAGTCACAACGACTGTCTCTGCAGGGGTTTCAGCCCAGGCTGCGGGCGACAACGCCGTATTCACTGATACTGTGACATTGACTGATTTGTGTCCATCGACGACTGAGTCATCGACCCCAGTGATTTTTACGGCCTGGGGCACATTCCAGTTAAACGGAGTAAATGTCAGTGTCGGGGTACCGACGGAGACTTCTGAGGTAGTCTGAGACACAATTCTGAGCGACACGTTTTGCTGTGGCGGGGAGGTCAGGGCCACAAGGATTGAGTTGCTGTCCTCGAATTCGCTGACAGCGATACCGTTCGGCTGGACAACGCGAATTCCCGGGGCCGGCAGGGTCTCGTACGTTCCAAGGGAATCTACTCCCACAGAAAGGTTCTCCGGCACTGGATCGCGGTCCTTCCGGCGGTACTGATCCTGCCAGGTCTTGCCATCTTCACTTGTAACAAGTCCCAGTTCGGCATGGAACGCATTGGCTTCAGCATCCACATCCATGTCGTATCCTGACGAAGATGCCAGGTTCACCAGAAACTGAGTCAGGATTGGCGAAGTATTACGAATCACCGTAGGGCTCGCCATCGCAGGATTCGTAAGGGATGGTCTCATCGGGACGACATAGGTATTGAAGTGTTTTTCCCAGTCGATGAGTCGGTCGGCCCCGGTATTGGCGATCAGCACGTCGAAGCCTCCCCCCCCGAACGCAAAATCCGCATCGGCAAAAGGCTCTGCGTCCGGAGCGTTATTCAGACCGTCGTTGGTCGCCAGATTGTCATCTCCGTTCAGCAGGTCGTCTCCCATGCCGCCGAACATGCGGTCGTTCATTGTCCCGCCGACAATCCAGTCATTGCCTTCGTCGCCGAAGAGACTGTCCATACCGTCGTTGATTTTGCTGCCATCCATGGTGGTCGCATCAAAATTCAGGAGAAATCCTGGAATTCTGGAGAGCGGATCGGTTGGGCTGTAAGCGGCGAACATGCGTTCGTCAGAATTGTAATTGAGCACAGACGCATCGCTGAGCGGAGTGGTGAGGAACGATGCGACGGTCGCTTCCGCACCGCTGATGGCATCGTCGCCGGCGCCACCGTGGATGAAGTCATCGCCGAGCCCGCCATAGATCACGTCGTGTCCGCCGACCCGATAGGCTGCCAGATCAGCAGACTTCTTCAGGCGCCCGGTGATGTTTGTAATCGCCCCAATAAGCGTTTCATTCAGCCGGATATCACTCTGTACGGCTGGCGAACTGATTCCATACAGGCTCTCTGTCAGTCCATTGCGACTTGTCAGAATCCTGCCGTCATCGCCAAGGATTCCGTCCTCGCCTGTCCCGCCGAAGATGCGGTCATTTCCGGCCCCACCGATCAGATCGTCATCCTGACCATCGCCGAAGATTACGTCATTTCCGGACATACCATGGATAATGTCGTCACCAGCCTCGCCATGCAACTCATCGTTGAACTGAGTATTATTCAAGTCACCAAAGGCATAATCGAGATATTGAATCGATCGGGGAGCAATCTTTAGTGGTCCGTAAGTATCGTACGTGTACTCGATATAACGAGGCTCTGCGATCCCGTTGATGCCCACAAGTCGGAAGATGTTACCGTTGTCACCGAGAATCACGTCTGCATCGCGAGCGTGGCCGATCGTCGTCTCGTCACCCAGATCATAGCGGCCGACTCTCGTGCCTGAGCCGCCGAAGATGAGATCCTGACCGTCCGGACGATTGGCTACGGCCGAGTTGCCAAACAGGGTGCTGCTGCCGCCGATGATGTCGTCCTGACCGAGGTTGCCGATAATCACGTCACTCCCGCCACCGCCTTCGATGTAGTCATCGCCGTCGGTGCCAGGCCCATCGATTTCATCGACTGAAGACCTTGTTACAGTAATGTCCCGAACGATCGTTCCATCGACGTTCAGCACAGAACCGTCTCCCTGAATCGCGTCATTCCCGAGTTGGCCGAAGATCGTATCGTCTCCGGAGCCTCCCGCGATGACATCGCTGCCAAACACCCCTCCTGCTGTGGTCATGGAGTGATTCAGCAGTGAGATAGTTCGCTTCGGGCGATTGGCTGGATCAGCCTGCGGCCACGTTGTGACGTTTCCGTTTCCGTCAGCTGCCGGAATCTGCTCGTCCACGAGGACGCGCCAGCGGGTATCCGTCTTGCGAGGTTCGCGAGTGATTGTGGCGTTGTCACCAGCGACCACGTCGTGGCCGGATCCTGCATCAATCGTGTCGTCAGCGTCGGCACCGTCAGCAATGTTATGGCCGCCGATGATGTCGTCATCGCCAGCCTGACCCATGATGCGGTCATTTCCCTGTCCACCGATCACAATGTCGTCGCCCGCACCGGCGCGGATGAAGTCATTGCTGTTTTGATAACTGGCCTGAGTATCAAACGATATGAACGTGAAGGGATCGTCGAGGACTGTCAGAGGCAGGGACGCTGCGTCGATGCTGCCATAGAGTTGGCCGTGGTCGCCAAAGATCATGTCACGTCCTGTTCCGGAAGTAATCGTGTCCGATCCGGTCTGGCCAAAGATGAATCCATCGCCGTCACCACTTTTGATCACATCGTCGCTGCCCAACGTTGAACCTGGTGCGACCAGACGATCGATGTCGGTTTCGTCGTCGTCATCGACGACGTAATCAATCTCACCGACGTCACCGAGAATAATGTCCACTCCGTCTCCGGTGGTGATTGCATCCTTGCCAGTGCCCCCGATCACGATATTATCCCCGCCCTCGATGGTGATCTGGTCGTCGCCACCGATGTCGTCCTCACTGACCGCGGTGCGGAGACGACCGGTGACACCGAACGTCAGAGTACCGCTATCACCGATAATGAAGTCATTGCCGGTGCCGCTGGTGACAAAGTCATTGCCATGACCAGCGATTGCGAAGTTATTGCCCTGTCCCAGCGAGATGATATCGTTGCCATCCAGGGATGTTTGTTGTGATTTGACGACGTCCGCATGGGCTTCGTCATTGTCTGTCACGACGTAATCGACCGAACCGCTGTCGCCAAGAACAACATCGTGGCCGCCACCAGTCGTGATGCGGTCCGTACCAACACCGCCGATTACTACATTGTCGCCGCCTGTGACGCTGATTACGTCGTTTCCACCACTGGTTCCCAGGCTCACTGCAGTTCGCAGTTTGCCGGTTGCTCCAAAAGTCAGTGTTCCTGCGTCGCCGATGATGAAGTCGTTACTCATGCCGGTGGTGATCGTATCATTGCCGTCCCCGCCAACCACTATGTCGTTAACGACTCCTGAGACAGCGGAAACGGTCCCGTTCTGCAGTGAGATGATGTCATCGCCACCGTTGCCAGGGTTGATGGATTCGATGAGTTGGACAGTTCCATCACCGTAGAAGAAGGCCCGACCATCATCACCGAAGACGATGTTGCGGCCGCCACCTGCAGTGATCTGATCCGCTCCGGCCCCGCCAATCACGGCATTGGTGCCGCTGCTGAGAGTAATCTGATCTGCAGCCCCGGCTGTGAAATCAGTGCTTTCGACAGACAGCAGGACTCCGGAATTCGCCAGCACTATGGTCCCGTTGTCACCTACAACAATGGCCTTATCGTTGGCGACCGTGCCATCGACGGAGACGGTGTCGGAGCTGGCACCAGCAATGACCACGTTGAAGCCTGGTCCGATCGAAATACTGTCCTTGCCGCCCACATTGCCATTCAGAGTGCTGATCTGTGTGGTCCCGGTGAGGTTTCCTGAGCCGTCAGTGAGCACTTCCAGACGACCTTCATCTCCCAGAACGTAATTGGTTCCTCCGCCCATGGCTACCTGGTCAGCACCAACGTCGGCACCTTTTGTGAAAATACCCCCACCTAAACGAGCAAAGATTGATAT
>JALRDR010000258.1 GCA_023262145.1 Planctomycetaceae bacterium
GCTCTTGCATCGTGACGCCGATCAGCTGTCTGGCCATCTCCATGGCAATCTTGTTGTGGGAGATAAAGAGGAACTGGGTGCCGCTGCTCATCTCCGACACCAGCTTGGCGTAGCGCTCGGTGTTGGCGTCGTCCAGCGGCGCATCGACCTCGTCCAACAGGCAAAACGGCGCCGGGTTGAGCTGGAAGATGGCAAACACCAGCTGCTCTACTTGTCCTCGGCTGCCTGCTTCTGCTCAGCTGCCAGCGCCGCTGGCCCGAACGGGTACGTCGTCAGTGACAGTTGATCCAGCTTTGCACCGTCTTCCCGATAGGCCACGCGCAGGCGATGAATGCCCGCTTTGAGTGGATAACGAGTCAGTTTGACCCACTCCCAGCCCCGCGTTCCCAGACCGTTCGCTGTCAGGAATTCCCCATCGTCCACGCTGACAAAGAACGAATCGTCGTCAGCAGATGGACAGTCAACACGAGCGTACAGGTAGAATGCGTCGGCCCGCGAAACCGTCACCTCAAACTGCAGCAGCGCCGCAGCTCCCGATGGCACCTGTTGCGGGCTGTCCAGCCCCGATTTCACCATGACATAATGCCCATTCGATGCCCGAACGTCCTCCAGCACCTGCCAGTCCGCACCCACCACTCCTGACTCGGCCTCCACTGTAATGGTCTCGACATTGCCGGTATCAGGCTGCGGGTATGTCGACTTTCCGACGGACCAGCCGTCGTGCCAGAGCGCATGCTCTGTGTCACCGAATGGATGCCGCGTGACCGCCGTGTCCGCAGCAGTATCCCCCAGCAGAAACTTCTCCACAAACGCCTCCACTTCCGGACGTTGTGAATCCGGCAGACGACAGTGAGGATGCCCGCCTTCAATTGAGAACCCAAAGCGATCCGCAATGCCAGACGTCTTCCACACCTCGTGTGCCGCCCGGCAGGAAACGTAGCCCGACTCATCGGCCAGCCACTCGTAATCGGGATTCCCAAGCACCAGCAGAGCGCGGGGAGCCACCAGAGCCATCAGCTCATGATGATCGTACGGGAGTCGCTCCACCGCATTGCTGAAGCGAAACATGTCCTCTCGAAACCATGCCCGACTGGTCTTTCCAAGTGTCTCCACATTGCCCAGCGTCTCTGACACACGCCATGCTGCTGCACCGCCACCACCGGACTCCTGAGCAATCGTCAGCGCAATTCGCTCATCCAGCGCTCCCGCAAACAGGGCCATTTTTCCGGCAAAGGAGCACCCCGTGACGCCGAGGCGTCGACGATCAATCGGCAGCTCGTCAGCCACAAGCTCCAACCCGTCGATCAGACGGCTGATCCCCCACGACCACGCACTATAGGCGCCGATATGAACCAGCTCCGGATACAGCCGATTTATTGGCTCCTGCCCGCGCTTTTGAGTATGCGACATCACCTGACTGAAATTAAATCCGATGATCGCAATCTTTCGGTCACTGAAGATCTCGGTCGGCAGACTGCCCGCTCCGCGACCAATTCCGATCACCGCCGGAAACGGTCCCTCACCCTCCGGTAACTGCACCCGTGAGGTAAGCGTCAGTGTCTCACCATTCTCAGTGATCTGCACTGTCAGCTGACCACCCACGAACTCCGCAGACATCTGCTCCGGTCGCGGCGGTTTCTCTCCAATTCCAAAGCGCTCCAGCTCTGCTCGAATCTCATGCCGGCGACGACTCCAGTCGGCAAACTCGGTCGCCCGACCACTCCCGTCGCTCCACGCGAAGGGATCCGGGAGCGGTCGAACAATCGGCAGATCCTCAAATGCCGGGATCTGAGGAGCCTCCTGCTCCGCAGCGGTATGCTCCACGTCATACACCAGCGGTCGGTCCTGTCCCACTGCAACACCTGTCAGAAGCAACAACAACGACGTGGAAACTCTCAGCATCTCAAATAACTCTCGTCCAGGGTTCATTAGCAAAGCCGCAGACCGTGCCGCTGAAAGAGTGACGCATGTGCGCCCTCAGCAAACTTCCGCCCCCCTGCCGCCGCTGTGTGCCGGAAAAAGACGACCTTTCCACCCATGCAGGCTATGTCTCTGCTACCACACACCAAACACCCCGACGGCACAGATGATGCCGCTCATTCCCCGACAATCGCGTTCAGATACTCCTCCAGATTCGTGTATCCGTCCCCGTCATCGTCGCCCTGCCCGTCGGACGCATCGGCAGGGTTGAGCCCTCGCTGACGCTCCCAGGCGTTCGGCAGGCCATCTCCGTCTGTATCCCAGTCCTGCGGTCGCTGCACTTCCGGATAATCTTCCCAGCCCCCGACGTCGTCCTGCGTGTCCGGCAACCCCGGCAACCCCGTCACGCTTCCGGAGAACTCACACTTCCCGTCGCGAACTTCACGCAGGATTCTCTGGTCGTGCAGATCCCGCTGCGGCACCGAACAGCCCACATCCCGCAGCACATTTTCATACGCTGCCTCCGCGCTCTCCGTCTCCACAAATGACTCGAAGAACGGCTCCTCCCTCACATAGTCCTCGGCGGGGACATTCTTCCAGCCGGCAAATCCGCCCAGCCTGTCACTCGCCCGCACTCGCCCTTCCAGCACATTTCCTGCAATAAAATACTCCTGCGGCCCGTACAGATGCACCCATTCCTGTTCCGGTCGAATCACGTAGAACCACTTCGTTGCCGGCCCCGGCTTGTAGTAGTTATTCACAAACTGCACTTTCGCGGCCCCACCATCTGTTGTTCGATTCTTCCAGTTGAACACCACGTTATTTCGCAGGTCCAGCCACCCCGTATGCCGCTTCTGCTTGTCCAGACCACCCGCCAGACTCCAGTTCCGTCCGGCGCAGTTGGCCAGCAGATTATGATGAAAACTTCCCGTCATCCCCCCGATGCTGGCCGCGTAACCATGTTCCGCTCCCGCTGGATACTTCCTGTGGCCGGCGACATTCAACGCCTCAGAGATCAGACACCGCTGCAGCGTAATATTCTTGCCCCCACGTGAACTGAAGGCCTCATCGATCGTCCAGCTGATTGAACAATGATCAATGATACAGTCGTCGGAATAGGCCATGCCCATTCCGTCCATCGTGTCGCCTGAAATGTTTCCGGGCCGCACTCGCAAATGACGGATGATCACATCGTGTGTGCCATACAAACCCAGGTTGTACTTGCGAATGCAGATCCCCTTCCCCGGGGCTGTCTGCCCGGCAATGGTGAGCAGCCCGTTCCGCACCACCAGCGGGGACTCCAGGGTAATCAGACCACCCACATCGAACACAACCGTCCGCGCCCCAGCAGCGTCCACCGCCGCTCGCAGAGTCCCTGGCCCGGAGTCTGCCAGACTCGTCACGTGCATTACGCGACCACCACGCCCCCCCGCCGCAAATCGACCGTAACCCTCCGCCGTCGGAAACGCAGGCACACGCTCCGCAGCTCCCGCACTGCCAATGCAGGCCAGCAACACGCTTGTTATCACGCCGGTTTTCAAACCCATCTGACCAACCTGATTCATTTCCACTGCTCTGTGCGACTTCCGGCAGACGCTCGATCGCAAAGCCTCCGGGATACTTACAGATCCCTGTCGTCTTCAGCAACCACACCACCCACCGCGCAACTCCGCAGCATGTATACCGCTCCCGCAGCAGTCCCCACCCGACACTCCGGCCCTCCCGCCTGATCAACTGAGATCACTGCTCTCTTTCCACCCACAGCACAACCTGCAGACGATCTTCTGCAGCCACTCCGGACTGCAGTCTCACCAGCAGTACGACTCCGGGGCTCAAC
>JALRDR010000348.1 GCA_023262145.1 Planctomycetaceae bacterium
GGAGAGCATGCGGCGGTTCTCTCGCTGGTCACAAAAAAAACCGGTCTTGTGGGAGCCGGCAAAACGAATCCGAAACCGTGTGCCGTATTCCTGAACAATCACCTGCTGCGGGAAATTCTCCGTGGCCAGCACCGGCGGGTCGCAGCCCTCCTGCGCCAGAAACTGTGGTGATGGTCGCAACATCCAGTGTTCGGCCTGCGTCAGCTCGGCCAGCATCGGCATCAGGACGGCTGCTCGCTGATACATGCCAAGCGAAAACGCTTCCGCTGAGAGAACCCCATTGAACCAGTCGACAACCAGCCCGGACAGTCCGTCTGCTTCGGCATGCACCAGTCGAAAGGCCGAACAGGAGTCCTGCAGTCGCAGAAACTCCGTCCGCAGTTTCACAGCCTGCAGCAGGCGATTTTGCCACGCCTGTTCATCAGGAAACTCGGCACCAGTCCAGAGCAGACGCAGGCTGAGTTCACTGCGAGGATTAAAGAGCCCGTACGCGTATGGCTGCTGCTGTCCCTCCGCATAGACTGCCACCAGGTCTCCGGGAGCAGCATTACCCGTGTCGAGAATACGTTTGCGATAGATGAGCGGATGCTGAATGGGAGATCGTGTCACCACGGCCGCGATCGGATCTCTGCCCCGCGGACCTGTACGATCGCGCTGTCGGGTCATCCGCGAGTTACCCGAATCGATGGCCGCATCACGCTGCAGTGATGGCTGATCGCGGTGCGACCGCTGACTGGGCTGCCCGCTGTTTTTGCCCGTTCGACGATGTGAGGGACGACGAGATTTCATGGTGAGTTCGGGATCGAGGGCTGCGGGAAAGTGAATTCGTGAGCCGAATTCTGCGGCTGCAGTGTACAGCGAAAAACTGCAACGTCCCGCTTTCTGCCTGGACTGCTGGAAAATGCCCAGCTTTCGGGATGATTCAGCCGGTCATGGCAATCAGTAGCTGCTGCACCTGCTGAATACCCTCCGCCGCAGTAGAAATAAAGATGGGGATGCGGCGATCTGTCGGACTGTGCACCGGGTAGGAAAGTGCGGGTTGCTGATCCGTAGCCAGACCCGGGCTGATCACCGCAAATGCCGCGGAGTTGAATGCATCGGTCCATTCCACTTCAGGTACGTGGGGAAGTGCGGACAGAAACTCACTTCGGTCGCTGCCGGTGAGGTATCGATCATCGATTGCCAGTGGCAATGGACGCACTCGCAACTGTTCCCACAGCTCGCCCAGAGACACTCCCAGCAGCGGGTGCTGGAGATCGGGTGCGATTTCGGCCGCCGGTCCAAGTACGAATCCTCGATACCACATGGCCGGGTGCGGCAGGAGTAATTGCGAAGTCGCACAGATCGTGTCTTCCAGCAGCAGCAGGTCCAGGTCAAGTGTACGAGGTCCCCAGCGGATCGTCCGCTGTCGCCCGAACTCCTCTTCTGTGGCCTGCAGTACCGCGAGTAACTCCAGTGCTGATCCACTCCAGCGGGCCGCCATGACGGCGTTCAGAAATCCACCGCCGGCGTTGATTCCGACAGGCTGCGTCTGCAGCAGGCTGCTGCGCTGAATCACTTCAACCTGTCGGGTCTGCAGAGCGTTCATGACTTCTGCAAAAAGCCGCGGAGAAGCTCCAAGATTGCTGCCAAAGGAGATCAGGCAACTCGATTCCGAGCAGGTCATGGCTCTGTTGTCGCTGTTCAGAAGGAATTGAGCAGACCGGGCCCCGCAGCTGTCCTAACGAGCGGCGGCAGACCTCGCTTTCTGCTGCTGCCGATAATACTTCAGGCCCGGAAGAAAGAAGGTCAGCGCGGAGACAACTCCGAACAGGGTCAGGCTGAAGTCCGGTACATCAGCTGACTTGATTGCTGCCATCACCAGCGAAGTCAGAAACAGCATCGCTGCCTCAATATAGAATCGCCCCGAAAGAATACCCGCTTTCGCAAGAAAGACCATGCCGGTGATCACTCCGAGACAGGGAGAAAACTCCAGCACCGGGCGTTCCATGATGGATTCCACAGCAAACAGCATTGAGGATGCGATCATGCTGCCGGCCCAGATATGCGCAATCTGTCGCTCTACTGCCGTGATGGGACCGGAGCGATGCCTCAGATTCCAGAACACAAGCGCCCACAGACCAAAGCCCACAACCCAGAGTCCTACGAAGGGCCAGCGCTGGTCGACTCCGGACAGCTGCATCACATTTGTCATGATGCAGAGCAGCAGCACAACCAGACTGTGCAGCATCCACAGCAATCCCCAGTTCTGCAGAATCGCGGCATGGTGCGATTCACGGAAAACGCGAGTCAGAATCTGAGCAGCAGTGGACCGTCGAGCACTCACGGGCTCGTTGTTCAGCCAGGCACGCAGGTCGTCAGCCAGTGCCGTTGTCGAGGGATAACGCAGATCCTGAGGCTTCTGCAGACACTTGAGCACAACCATTTCGAGTTCCGAATCCACTGCTCGATTCAGGATGCGAAGACCAGGCGGATCCTGTTCGAGCACCAGCAGAACCGTGTCCAGTGGCGATGCTGCCTGGAATGGTGGCCGTCCGGTGAGCATGGCGAACAGTACTGCGCCAAGGCTGTAGATATCGCTGGTGATATCCACGACCTCAGGCTGTCCGGCTGCCTGCTCCGGGGACATCCACGCCGGAGTACCAAGGATGGCGCCGCTCTGTGTCAGATTGTGTGCTGCAGCTGTTTCGGGATGCTCCACGCCATCCCGAACACTGACTTTTTTTGCCAGTCCGAAGTCCGTTACGTATGGCGTACCGTCGTCTGCAATCAGAATATTGCCGGGCTTCAGGTCACGGTGCAGAATTCCCTCGCGATGCGCCGAACCGATTGCTTCCACAACGGGAATCATCAGTCGGACGGCATCGCGCGGAGCCATCGGGCCCTGCTGCAGACGCTGTGACAATGTGCTGCCTTCCACATACTGCATGCTGAACCACGGCTGTCCCTCGTGCTCCCCGACTTCGTAGACCGGGACGATTCCGGGATGCCGCAGTCGCGCTGCAGCGAGTGCTTCGGAGCGAAATCGCCCCAGGTTGACTTCAGAAGCAAATTCCGCATTCAGAATCATCTTCAACGCGACCTCGCGCTGCAGACTTGTCTGCCACGCTCTGTAGACCACACCCATACCGCCGCGACCAATCTCTTCCCGAAGCTCATACCCCGGAATTGTCAGCGACGATCGCGTCGTGCGTGCTCGCGATGAAGGTTCCTGATCGGTTGAGGAGAAGCCGGTCTGTGTGAGCTCGTTCAGCAGTGCAAGATCATCGGCCATCCGCACTGTGGCGAACAGGCTGCGGAGATCCTGGGCAAGGTCCGGGTGGCTGCGCACAGTCTGCTCCAGCTTCTGCTGCACATTTCCCGTGCGGGAATCCTGCAGCAGCTGATCCAGTACAGCAGCCAGTCTTGCGTCACGTTGTTCCGGTGTTTCAGACATCGTCCCGGTCTTCGCAGCAGCGAACGGGTTTTCTGTGCGACAGAAAACTCAGCGGATTCTGATCCGGGTGCAAAGATGGCCATTCCGGTCAGCAGCCTGGCCACTCCCCGGAGGCATCATGACTCAGATCCCTCAAACTCTCTGCCCCATCATAGTCGCAGCCGCAGTGAATCAACGGGAACGGTGGTTGTTTTCCGTGGCGAATGTGATGCAGTCAGGAAGCACTGTCGTCCAGCAGGTCATCGGAGTTGGCGATAAAGGCCTGCTGCTGTGCTGCAGGGTTTTCTCCCTCCGGCTTGAGCGCATCGTAGGCGGCGCGGTGTCCCGGTAACCAGAGTGGCTCCGTACCACGTTTGCGGAACATCGCTGCCACATGTTCGTGGCAGGTAAAGAAAAGAATCTGCTGTCCGCCAGAGGCCACCTCCAGCAGGCAGTCGACAGCCGCCTCGGTGCGTTCAAGGTCGAAGTTCACAAACAGATCGTCCATCACCAGCGGGAGTTCAACACCGCGGCGGTGGAATTCCTGAGCAAGCGCAAAGCGAATGGCCAGGAACAGCTGCTCTCGTGTTCCTCCACTGAGCTGTTCCACGCGAGATGTCTGCCCGAATTCATCATCAACGCAAAGGAAGTCCTTGCCCAGTGGAGCCCAGATTCGATGATACCTTCTTTAAAAGGTAGATTTTCTTTCTTAGCATTTGAAATTTCAGTTACGATGATGATTAATAATAAAGATAAAATAGAATAAAAAACTGCTGAAGCTGCAGTCCAATTCATAAATAATAAAAGATAAACTAAAACAACAATTGGAATAAGATAATGAATTCCGCTTAAAAAAGTTGCCTTCAATGGAGGAATATCTTTCTCAGGAAGTCCTTTAATATCCAACTTTAAAGCTTCCAGGTGTGAAATATAAAAGAGAGCAATATAAGAAATAACAGCTGGTAAAAAAGCGTGAGTTACAACTTTTAAATATGGAATTCCTAAAAGCTCAGCCATCACAAATGCAGCAGCACCCATAATTGGAGGCATAATTTGACCATTCACTGATGCAGCAACTTCAACAGCTCCAGCTTTAACAGCAGGAAGACCGGTTTTTTTCATAATTGGAATTGTAAATGTTCCGGTTGTTACCGTGTTTGCTACTGAAGAGCCTGAAATCATTCCAGTT
>JALRDR010000046.1 GCA_023262145.1 Planctomycetaceae bacterium
GATCAAGGATATACAACCATTCACATCCAATAGTGAGGTTGACAAGAATCAAGATACATAGTAATATAATAAAATAAAGTTTGCGGGGGATTAGCTCAGTTGGGAGAGCGTCTGCATGGCATGCAGAAGGTCATCGGTTCAAGTCCGTTATCCTCCACTTTCATTTTGACCAGCAGCGTTTGTAATGCCTTCAGGTATTCAACTGCCCTGAAAGTTCCCTGAAAGCCCGGTTTGCCGGGCTTTTTTTGTGCGCGGCGGTACGCCCCGTGTTTGCTCCACACGCCTGCAGGGGGCAGACGTCCTGCCGCCGCTGACACCGCGTCAGATGACGACTCAGGGGCCGCCAGCGAAGTTACGAAAGATTGCCCGTGCAATCGCCGGCAATGGAGACAGGGCGGTTTCCAATCGCAGCTTTGTTGCTGTTTGCCTGACTGGCATCATCGACGTGGGTTATCGTCGCTGTCGTGCATGATGATCTGTCGCGATAAATACAATGAAGGACAATCAGCCGGACCTCTTCGCTGCGGGAAGGATGTTTGATCCGGCTTATGAAGAAAACGAATTGCGATTCTATGCGCAGCCAGTCTCGGGGCTGCACCATTTCAGCGACTTTGGGTCTGCATCCACCGCCAGATGACGGCGAGCGATTTCCTCGCCATCAGATCAATGGAAAAATGCTGCTGGATACGTTTCCGATTCAGTGCTCCCTCCTCAGCACGCAATTCGGGAGACTTCACTCGACGCACGATCATCTCAGACAGCTGCCGCCAGTTCCCGGGGCTGTTGAGCCGAGGTTCAAGTGAGGAATCTCCGAGTGCCTGCCGTATCCCGGAAATGTCAGTGCCAACGACCGGAATCCCGAGGGCCATTGGTTCAAGAACACCGTTCGGACAGCCTTCCGTATTTGAGCTGTGC
This sequence comes from Planctomycetaceae bacterium, assembly GCA_023262145.1. GTDB lineage: Bacteria > Planctomycetota > Planctomycetia > Planctomycetales > Planctomycetaceae > SXXK01. Next base: position 916 of record JALRDR010000046.1, read on the forward strand.
ACCACCAGATCAACAGACCGCAGCAGTTCATTGACATTGGTGATTGCACCCGGAAGGTGCAGCCGGTCTGTAATGCCCAGTTCTACGGCAAGTGATCGAATGGTGTCAGTCATGTCTGCATGATCGCCGGCCAGCACCAGTTGCAGATTCTGCTCCGGGCATTCATTCGCTGCAGCAGCAAAGGCTTTCAGCAGCACCGGATGATCCTTGAATTTTGACAGTGTGGCCACCATCGAAATCAGCAGGGCGTTTTCGGGAATCGCATGTTGTTGCCTCCACAGCGGGTTCTGGCCTGC
>JALRDR010000468.1 GCA_023262145.1 Planctomycetaceae bacterium
GGTGGTGTCGCCATGCTGCGAGCTTCCATCAACGTGAAGCCCGCCAAAATGTCTCACGACCAGAAGGTCGGTTACGACATTATCGTGCGAGCCTGTCGCGCACCGCTGACTCAGATCGCCGACAATGCCGGAGTTGACGGCGGAGTGGTCTGCGAAAAAGTCGCCAGCGGCGAAGGCAACTTCGGTTACAATGCCGCGACCGACAAGTTCGAAGACATGGTCAAAGCCGGTGTGATTGACCCGACCAAGGTCACACGCACTGCACTGCAGAACGCAGCGAGTGTCTCCACACTGCTGCTCACCAGCGACGCACTCATCGCTGAAAAGCCGAAGAGTGGCAAGGGCGGTGGTGCTGCTGCAGAAGACATGTACTGATCCCGCCATCGGATCGTGCTGAGAATCTGAGAACGCAGGCGGAAGATTCCGCCTGCGTTTTTTTGTGCGCTGCAAAAAACTTCACTCGTACAAATCAGGCATCCGGATGACTCCTGCCCGTTAACTCTGGATTCTGCTGACCGACTCGCGATCGATGCGATCATGATTCCTGCAGTGGACCTGCTCAGCTTCGCGCCTGACAGGCCATACGAGAAAGCGGGACGGCCTGGAGCGGTCGCTGACGCCCCTGCGTTCGCCCGCAACTTCAAGGCCGAGCAGGAGCATAACTTCCCGGAAGTCACATCCGAACGATCACGTCAGAACTTCTAGCTGCACCGCCTGTGCTTTGCGCCGCTCTGCCTTACCTGCGAAGGAGCGGACTTACCTGACGAAACCGCCGAGCACTCGAAAGCCAAGGTCCCAGGCCCGGTTGACCGCCGGGCACCCGCTGCGGTACGCCGAACGACAGTGCCTGATATCTGAGTCCCAACTGCCTCCCCGGGTCACCCGGAGGTCCGAGCCGACGACGGGCCCCGCCGGATTTTCTGAAGGACTCAAGCGGTAATAATCCTCTTCGTACCAGTCCTGACACCATTCCGAGACATTCCCGTGCATCTCACACAGGCCGAAACAATTTGCCTCTTAACTGCCGACAACACTCGGACGGTGTGGATCCGTTCCGTGCCAGTAATGTTCATTACAATTCGCCTGGTGAGCATTCAACGCAGCACCAAATGAGAACGGCCCCGTCGTACCGGCACGGCAGGCATATTCCCACTCTGCTTCCGTGGGTAGCCGATAATGAAACCCAGGCATCCCATATTCTGCATTCAGCTTTCCCAGGAACTGTTGAGCATCATGCCAGTTCACATTTTCAACAGGAAATTTCGACGTCTCAGCAGGCTCAGATATCAGCCGGCATGCGCCAGCGCTGGAAAAATAACTTGGGTTGTTTCCCATCACGCGCGTCCATTCCCCCTGCGTCACCGGATAAACACCCATATAGAACGCGTGCGTTAACGTCACTTTGTGCTGATACTCATCATCCTGGCGTGCTTCCTCCTCTTCCGGGGAGCCCATTTGAAAGGTTCCCGGTGGGATCAGTCGGAATTTCATGCCCAGCCCGTTTGTCAACTCAACATCAAGTCCATGGCCTGCTGCGTATGATTCCTGGCTGCAAACGGCCTCAGACTTACTGAATGGGGACAGCAGGGGCACAAACTTCCCCGCAGCTTCGATGTCGCGTTTTGTTTCGTCTGCCATTGGTTATGGTTCCGAGTCTCTCCCTGAAACACCGTTGTTCAAAGTACCTTCGAGGGTTCACAAACTCGTGCCGGAGCATTGCCAGGGGAAAGTGAGTGCCGGGCTGTGAAGACACACGTCGTCATGTGCCATGAGGCAAAGCTGGAACTGCAGTCTCCTCAGTTCGGCCCGTGGCAGCAGACGCTCTGGCAGGCGCGGCTTGCCCTTCACGGGACACGAAAAAGCGAAGTACGCCGCATACGAGAAGCGAATTTGCCAGCAAGTCCTATTGGCTGCAACTCAACATCAGGCGCAACCGGACGCATTGTTGAATTAAGCAAGGCGCGAATCGGAGATTCACATCACTTCGGGACTCTGTTGCGCTACACGGCTTTCCGTGCGGCGATACGGCAGGAGGCGTAGCCGGAACTGACTGAACGGTGTGCACAACCAGATAAGTTCGCAAGGCGATTGACAGACGGATTCCGCAACGCTGCCTGTTCGCGAAGTTGTCACAGGCCGGCTCTGCCGACGCGTCCACGAACTGTCTCTCTGGCCGTCGATCCCTGCGCTCCAGCAATTTTCGCCTCACCAGCCCTCCAAACTGCTCTTTCAGCAGAAACAGCTGATCCACTAGAATTGACGGTCCAGTCACCAACATTCTGCTCCGGTTCCATTTCAGGAACCGTTGTTTCTTTGCCCGGTGCCGTCGGTAACGGCGACGCCCGTGTCTCCACTCCCCCATGATGACTCAGTCAGCTGCAATCCACGTGCCTGTGATGCCGCGAGAGGTCCTGCGACTGCTCCAGCTGGAGCCGGGGCTTACTGTCTTTGATGGTACTCTCGGCGCTGCTGGCCACAGTTCTCAGATACTGCCGCGTATTCTTCCGGATGGACTTCTGATCGCCACCGATCGCGATCCGATGATGCTGAGCTTTGCCCGCGCGCGGCTGAATCACGATCAGGCCATGCTGTATCAGGCAAGTTACGTCGATGCTGTCGACGTGCTGGCACAATCCGGTGTGCGTGGTGTCGACCGAGTCCTGCTGGATCTGGGACTTTCGTCAGACCAGCTTGCGGACCGCAACCGTGGCTTTGGATTCGATGCCGGTGGACCTTTGGATATGAGATTCTGCTGCGACGAGGGAACTTCTGCAGCCGACTTGCTGCTGCAATCGCAGGAGCAGATTGCGGCCATTCTGGCAACATGGGGAGAAGAGCCAGCAGCGGATCGGATCGCGGCGGAAATTGTGCGTCTGCGGAATTCCGGTGCAGCACTACAAACCACCGCCGACCTCGTGGCGTGTGTCGAGAGCGTCACCGGAAGAAACCGCACCCCGGTCACACGTGTCTTTCAGGCGCTACGGATTGCCGCAAACGAAGAACTACAGCATGTCCGCAGGATGCTGGAGGAAACTCTGCCTCAGATCGTAAAACCGCAGGCAATCGTGGCCGTGATTTCATTTCATTCTCTTGAAGATCGCATTGTCAAGAACGCATTTCGTACCAACCCGAGCTGGACGGTTTTGACAAGCTCGCCTGTCACTGCTCAACCAGCCGAGATCCGCATCAATCCCCGAAGTCGGCCCGCAAAACTCAGACTCGCCAGGTGGGAGCCAGAAAAATGATGAACAGCAGCAGGATGCACAACCGGTCAGGACGACTGAGTCATGAAGCTCGCCTGGGTGTGATGCTCATTTCGGTGCTGGTCTTCACATTTGGATTCATGGTCTACCGCAAAGTCGACCTGCACCACAATTCGCTGCAAAGTGCCGCAATTGCATCGACGGCGTCGCCGAGTGACGGAACTGAGGACACTCATGAAGCGGAGGATCCTCTGCAGACGCTGACTGACGAAATCGTCTTTTCGGAACCGACAGTTGCAACCTCGCAGCAGGAATCATGGACCGAAGAGCAGACAGCGGACTCCACCACGGCGGTCGTCAGCTTCTCGCAGTTTCCGGACGAACCGGAAGGTGCGTTCGGGCAACAGCAGCAGGGCGCTGTGGCAGTGGACGCAGGCACGTTGCCGGCAACTACGCATACTTCCGAAATCGACAATTCGGCGTCCGTTACATTTGATTTTGCATTCGCCGAACATTCGCCGGGTGCGCAGCCCGGGGAGCCTCAGACTGTCGTTGGTGGTCCCTCATCAACCGCAGCCACGGTTTCCGGATTTACCCAGCTTGAGCAACAGCCATCGGATTTCGATGCCGAACCGGAAATTCAGATTCCCGAGTTTGACCTTGGGGGTACAGCAACGACGTTGCTGCAGACACCATCCACTGAGACTCGCGAAACGCAGCTCGCGCCCGCTTCGCTGGCACAGGCCGACCCGCAGGAACGGCTCGAGTTGCCAGCGGAAACAGCATTCCTGACACCTGCAGAATTCGATGCACCTGGTGGCAACGGAGCAGCCCAGGAAGCCGCCGAGAGCACTGTGGAACGCTTCCCTGCGATTGATAATCCCGCGGGTTCAGGCAATCCAGCGG
>JALRDR010000053.1 GCA_023262145.1 Planctomycetaceae bacterium
CGTTCAAAGCTGGTTGCGATGACCGCCCGTACCCCCAGCAGATAGGTTCCTTTGGCCGCCCAGTCGCGACTGGAACCAGTGCCATATTCGGCGCCTGCAAGAACGACCAGGGGTGTTGCATCTTCGCGATATTTCATGGCAGCGGCGTAGATTGAGGTTTGTTCTCCGGTGGGGTGATAAACAGTCACGCTGCCTTCGGTCCCCGGCGCAAGCAGGTTCTTCAGGCGGATATTTGCAAACGTTCCTCGTGTCATCACACGGTCGTTTCCACGGCGGGCCCCGTACTGGTTGAAGTCCTGAGGACTGACACCCTGTTCCTGGAGGTATTGGCCGGCAGGACTGCTGACTTTAATCCCCCCGGCGGGACTGATGTGATCAGTTGTGGTGGAGTCACCGACAGAGACGAGGCAACGTGCTCCCTCGATGGCAGAGATTGGCGCCGGTTCAGCGGGCATATCGACGAAGAACGGTGGCTCCTGCACGTAGGTGCTGGCGGGATCCCAGGCATACAGATCGCCGCTGCCGCCGGAGATTTTCTGCCATTCTTCAGGCCCTGCGGTTGCCTGCGCGTATTGTTCGACGAACATTTCCGGCGTTATTGACTGCGCGACAGCATCTGAAATTTCCTGCTGCGACGGCCAGATGTCACTGAGCATCACGTCGTTGCCGTCGGTGTCCTGGCCAATCGGCTGCGTGGCAAGATCGATGTTAACTGTTCCAGCGAGCGCGTAAGCCACCACCAGTGGAGGACTGGCGAGATAGTTTGCCTTCACCAGCGGATTGACTCGCCCCTCAAAATTGCGATTGCCGGAAAGCACCGAGGTCACAATGAGGTCATTGGAGTTCACAGCATCAGCGACGGGTGCAGGCAGCGGGCCGCTGTTTCCTATGCAGGTTGTGCACCCATAACCAACTGTCTGGAAGCCGAGTGAATCGAGGGCCACGTCCAGTCCGGCTTTGCGCAGGTATTCTGTGACAACTCGGCTTCCCGGGGCGAGGCTGGATTTCACCCAGGGCTTCCGCTGCAGACCGCGAGCCACGGCATTGCGAGCAAGCAGGCCGGCTCCGATCATCACGCTGGGATTACTGGTGTTGGTGCAGCTGGTGATCGCCGCAATTACCACTGCACCGTCCGTAATCTGGTGTGCTTCACCAGCGACGTTCACTTCCGCCAGCGGCGAAGCATCAGTTCGGCCCAGTTCGGGAAGTGACTTGTGCCATTGCGTCTGCATCTGGCTGAGCAGAATTCGGTCCTGCGGTCGTTTGGGGCCCGCCAGCGAAGGAACCACATTCGCCAGATCCAGCTCGAGGCGGCTGGAGAAAGCTGGCTCCGGAGAATCTGCTGTACGGAACAGCCCCTGTTCCTTCAGATATCGTTCGACAAGATCCACCTGAGCAGCATCGCGGCCCGTACGTTGCATGAATCGCAGGGTCTCGGCATCAACCGGGAAGAATCCCATGGTGGCGCCATATTCCGGAGCCATGTTGGCCAGCGTTGCACGATCGGCGAGGCTGAGCACATCGAGGCCTGGACCAAAGAACTCCACAAACTTACCCACGACCTTGTGTGCCCGCAGCATCTGGGTCACGGTGAGCACGAGGTCAGTGGCGGTAGCACCCTCAGGCAGCTGCCCGGAAAGCCGAAATCCAACCACTTCCGGAGTAAGCATGTAAATGGGCTGCCCCAGCATGACCGCTTCCGCCTCAATCCCACCGACTCCCCAGCCCACAACGCCCAGGCCATTGATCATCGTTGTGTGACTATCGGTCCCGACCAGACTGTCCGGAAACGCCACCCCATCCCGGGTCATCACAACTGTAGCGAGGTACTCGAGGTTGACCTGATGGACAATCCCGGTGGCCGGAGGAATGACACGGAAATTATTGAATGCCTGCTGCCCCCAGCGAAGGAATTGATAGCGTTCCTGGTTTCGCTCGAACTCAATTTCAACGTTTTTCTGCAAAGCCAGTCGGCTGGCAAACTCATCAACCTGAACACTGTGGTCGATCACCAGATCACAGGGAACCAGAGGATTGATTTTTTTCGGATCTCCCCCCAGTCGCACCATGGCGCTGCGGAGGGCAGCGAGGTCCACAACCGCCGGGACGCCAGTAAAGTCCTGCAGCACCACGCGCCCCGGCTTGAAGGGAACTTCATTGGGGGCCGGGCTGGCAGCATTCCAGTTCGCCAGATTGACGACATCGTCTTCGCGAACGACAAAATTATCCACGTTCCGCAGACAGGCTTCCAGAAGCACGCGAATCGAATACGGCAGAGTATCGATGTGGCCAACTCCATCATCGATCAGCTTGCGCAGGCGAAAATAGCGAACATCTCCTGCTGCTGTGGAAAGTACTGCTTCGGCTCCAAACGGATTGCTGCTGGTCATAACGGGGCTCGTGAGAGACGGAGTGAACGGGGTGACATGAGGCACAAGGTGCGATGGCCGCAGACAGAAATCCTGCAGAAATCCGGCAGGATCCCAGGGACGGACTCTTCGCACCGCTGGAAGCATAATCACTCATCAGGCGGAAACGAAGGAAGCGACGCGTGACAGGCCGGGATTCGCAAAAAACCATCGCATCTCAACCAGAACAGTGTCTGCAGGTGTCGGGCCATCTCTCCGAAAATCGGCACCACGATGCTCAGGGAATACCAAGCACCGGGCGAATGATCAGCCACGTGGCGGCCGTCAATAGTGGCACCCCGATCAGATTCAGCAGGAATCCGTACCGGGCCATCTGTGCAGCCGGAATCCGCCCGGAACCAAAGACAATCGCATTGGGCGGCGTACCGACAGGGAGCATGAAACTGGCACTCGTAGCCAGCGTGGCCGGAATCAACAACATTCGCGGGTCCATGCCCAGCGGTTGTGACAGCGCCAGCAGTGCCGGCAAAATGGCACTCACCGTAGCAACATTGCTGGTGAGTTCGGTCAACGTCACCAGAAATGCACACACGGCAGCAACCACCAGCGGCGCAGGCTGATCAGCAAGGCATTCCTGTAACCGACCCGCCAGCCATACCGACAATCCGGTTGTTTCAAATCCTGCTGCCAGAGCAAATCCGCCACCAAACAACAGGATCATGTCCCACGGCAGACGATTGGCGGTCCGCCAGTCCATCAGTGGAATGATTCTGCCCGCTGCGGTGCGAGTCCCTGAGGGGATGGCAAACATCAGGATCGCCATCAATACCGCCACCGTTGAATCAGAAACCGCCTGTTTTGCCGCCAGCGCCGCCTGTAATTCCCTGTCAGCAAAGACCCACGAGATTCCACTGGCATACAACCGTTGCCACCCCGGCAACAATTGCTGCGATCCGATCTCCAGCGGTTCGCGAAAAACCCACAACAAGGCTGTCACCGCAAAGATCAGCAACATTCGCTTTTCAGCAATGGACATTCTGCCGAGTTCCCGCAACCTTGCGACGAGCTCACTGCGAATCGTCTGATCAGAAGCTGAGGCTCCTGGCAGCCTCCACGTCATCACCAGCAACATCAGTCCAAGGTAGACGAGCGCCACCGGACCACAGGCCATCAGCCACCGCGAAAACACCAGATCGGCCCCGTGCGGAACCTGCTCCCGATAGATGCCCACCGCGACGGCATTTGTCGGACTGCCCACCAGAGTCGCCATGCCACCCAGAGATGCTCCGTAGGCAAGCACAAGGAGCAACGGGATTGCCAGACGGTCCGACAAACCGGACTGCGAGGAGTCTGCTGCAGTGCCTGATTCTGTATCCGACATCACCTGCAGAAGGGCCAGCGCGATGGGCAGCATCAGCATCGTTGTGGCAGTGTTGCTGATCCACATCGAAAGGCCAAAAGATGCCAGGGCGAAGCCGGCAACCATGCGGCGGGGACTGACACCTACAATTCGCAGTACGTGCAGAGCAATCCGGCGGTGCAGATTCCAGCGTTCCACACCCAGAGCAATCACCATTCCCCCCAGGTACAGAAACAGAGCGTCAGCAACAAACGACTTTGCAGTCGTTTTGGCATCCATAATGCCAAGCAACGGAAACAGGGCCAGTGGAATCAGGCTTGTTGCCGCCAGAGAAATCGCCTGCGTCATCCACAGCCCGGCCATGAGTACGGCAACTGCCAGCAGACGCTGAGCTGCAGGTTCCATTCCCGCCGGTGCCGGCATTGCCAGGACAACTGCGGCCAGCGCCACAAACAGCAACACGATTGGAAACGAAACCCCATCGCCGCTCTCTGAATCGTCTCTCATGCGTCAGTTTCTGCCTTCCCGCATCTCGCGCTGCAGTGAAGCAGGTGAGGATGCGGCATTGAATGATCCCATAACGCAGCCGGCGGCAATGGACTTCCGGAATGAACACTGCTTGCGAAGACCCTGCACTTCAGCAGGTCTGCAGGCCGCGTGCAATCCCGGGAACAATTTGCGGCGGGCACTGTTCCCCACTGCGCGACCAAATCCGCGCGGCAGCGAGCGGTGAGCCGACGAGATGCGCGGGACAGCGGAGATGCGGGACCATGCCACAAGATCACGGGCCGGCAATATCGCGGAGCCAGACAGCGAGTCGTCGCTGCAGTTGCAGCAGATTCTGGAACTGGTGCCAGTGCACCTCCTGAATCCCCTGCTCAGGATCCGTTTCTACAGCATTCCGCAGGATCTGATTCTGCAGGTCATGGATATACATCAGTATATCGGAAAGGCGTGCTCGCTGAGTGGGTGTCAGGTTCTCGGGAAGTGGTGGAGTTTCACCCACAAACAGCCGTGGCAGCAGATCCTCACAGAATTCATCCGGAAGCATCTGCTGACTTGCTCCGGGATCGCCCGCATCATCCGGAGTTTCATCAAACTCACGGCTGACCGGAAGAAGATCCGTCACGGCGCAGCCCAACTGCCGAGCTCGCTCACTGATCTCCTGATCGCTGCCAAACAACAGCGTAGACCGCCCCAACTGCAGGTGGTCACCGGGGCGAAGCACCCGCAGGGATACGGGATGGCCATTTACGCGACTGCCGTTGGTGCTGTTCAGGTCCGTAAAAATGACTGTCCCGCCATCGTCCTGCACCTTGGCGTGCATGCGACTGATTCGTTCATCATTCAACTGGACGCTGTTTTCTTCTTCGCGACCGATCGTGACTGGTGTCTGCAGGTTGCGATGAATCCGCCCCCGTTCGCGTCCTTCGAGGACAGACAACGTTACCAACGCCATTGTTTAACCTGAACTTCCCATACAACTGGATTTTGCCGGCTGTCTGCACGCTGGCATGTGTGGAGCTGCTTCCTTCAGGAAGGATCAACTCTGAAGGCGGAGGTCTGTCCTGAGGCCTGAACCGCCAGTTTTTTTTACATTTTGGGGATGATGCCAAAAAAAGTTGTTTTGCTCCAGTCTGACGCTCTGGCTGACGAAGTCTCCCTGATAATCACCGTCCTCATGTTCGTTCTCAATCCGGAAACCTGTTCCAGAGTCCTGCTTCCACGCTTCTCAGGCAGTGGATAGTCACACTGGCATCAAGTATGCTTCGCCCGCACGGTTCTGTTGCGACATCCGGGCTTCCCGGTGTTCCTGTCCGCGAAACTGCCGGTGTATCTGGAACGGGCTGTTTTCGGGCCACCCGCTGTTTTCGGGCTGCCGGCTGTTTTCGGCTGCTGTTAGCTGACCAAAGCTGTCAGTAACTCAGGCGGGACATCAACCGAAAGCTGCCCCGGCAAGCTGCACCGGTCGGCAAGCTGCACTGGTCGGCAAGCTGCACCGGTAAGCTGCACCGATAAGCTGCACCGGCAAGCTGGGCTGGTTCAGCCGGCCTACGTTAACTTCGGGTTGCTCATCCAGCATGGTTGCTGATGCAGATCAGCCTGCAGAGCAGCAAGAGACCGGGCGGCATAAACTGGGCAGATGCAACTGGGCAGATGCAACTGGGCAGATGCCAGACCGGTACAGAAAATGATTTCAGGTGCATTTCAGTCAAGGGGCTCAGACTGAATCTTCCGCCTCCACAAACAGCCCCGAACTTTAATTCATCAGGACAACGTGTCGCCACAGCTAACGGCAGCAGTTTGGGGGAACACACCTATGTTCATGCAACATCCTGACCGCTGCTGACATCGTCTGAACCTGACACAACGGATGCTCCCATGCAGAAATTCAGGAAAATTCTGGTCGCCAATCGCTCTGAGATCGCAATCCGCGTATTTCGCAGTGCCACTGAACTGGGAATTCGCACAGTCGCCATCTATTCGCATGAAGATCGCTACGCCCTGCACCGCTTCAAGGCTGATGAGGCGTATCAGATTGGCAGCGGCGGAGAACCAATTCGCTCCTACCTGGACATCGATGCAATTGTGTCGCTGGCTGTTGAGGTGGGTGCAGATGCCATTCATCCGGGCTATGGATTCCTTTCTGAGCGTCCGGAGCTTGCCCAGGCCTGCAAGGAAGCTGGAATTCGCTTTGTTGGTCCTTCCGTCGCGTGCCTTGAATCACTGGGCGACAAGACAGCCGCTCGAGCAATAGCCATGGATGCCGGTGTCCCTGTACTGGGTGGCACCAGAGAGTCGATCGCTGATGTGGCTGAAGCAAGAGCCGCTGCGGAGAGCGCCGGTTTCCCGGTGATGATCAAGGCCGCCAAAGGTGGTGGTGGTCGCGGGATGCGTGCGGTCAGGTCCGTGGAGGAATTTGATCAGGCATTTGAATCCGCTCGAAATGAAGCGCGGACGGCCTTTGGCAGCCCGGAAGTCTTCATTGAAAAATTCATCAGTCGCGCGAAGCATATTGAGGTTCAGCTGCTTGGTGACGAGCACGGAAATCTGGTTCATCTTTTTGAACGCGATTGCTCTGTGCAGCGACGACATCAGAAAGTGGTCGAGCTCGCTCCTGCACCGAATCTTGATCCGGGTCTTCGCGATCGCATCCTTGAGGCTGCTCTGAAGATCGGGAAATCAGTCGGTTATTCCTGTGCCGGCACGGTGGAATTCCTCGTTGATGTGGATGCACAGGAGTTCTACTTCATCGAAGTGAATCCTCGTATTCAGGTGGAACACACCGTTACTGAAGAGATCACAAACATCGATATCGTGAAGTGCCAGATCCTTATCGCTCAGGGGGCCCCCTTGTCGCATGAAGATATCGGTCTGGGCAGCCAGGCTGATGTCCGCACCAGCGGGTTTGCGGTGCAGTGTCGAGTGACAACGGAAGATCCGGCCAACGCATTCATGCCCGACTACGGACGCGTTACGCATTACCGTTCCGCCGGTGGACTGGGAGTTCGCCTGGATGCAGGAAGTGCGTTCAGTGGAGCTGTTGTCAATCCGTTCTACGATTCGCTGCTCACCAAGGTCACTACTCGCGGGCGGCGGTTTATCGATGCCCTCACGCGGATGGACCGAACACTTCGAGAATTCCGTGTTCGTGGCGTTCA
>JALRDR010000582.1 GCA_023262145.1 Planctomycetaceae bacterium
GAGAAATTGGTTCCACGGGAAGCCGCTGCAGTCGAGATCGTGCGGAATAGCGGCTGATTCGAGCCGTCCCGGTATCCACCACGTAGCGAATCCCCGGCACCGTCAGCGATGATTCCGCCACATTTGTGGCCAGCACAATGCGGCGATGGGGAAATGGTGAAAACACCCTGGACTGATCCTCCAGCGACAATCGGCCGAACAACGTGATTATCTCGGTCTGCCGATCTGCGGTATCTCCCGGGTAGTAACGCCCGCTCAGCAGATCGGCAGTTTCGCGGATATCTCGTTCCGACGGCAAAAAAACCAGAATGTGTCCGGCATCGATCGCAGCGAGTTCATCAACGGCGTTGACCAGCGCATCCTGACGTGACGTACGTTCGTCGGCATCTTCCCCGTCGGCATCTTCCTCTTCGCTGGAGCGATAACGGATTTCGACCGGATAGGTACGCCCCGAAACCTGAATGACCGGAGCAGGACCGCTGGCTGACGCAAAATGTTGAGAGAATCGTTCGGCATCAATCGTTGCTGATGTAATGATCAGTCGAAAATCCGGTCTTCGAGGAAGCAGCCGCTTCAGATAACCCAGCAGGAAATCGATATTCAGCGAGCGTTCATGAGCTTCATCAATGATCAGCGTGTCGTATTTCTCCAGCAGACGGTCTGATTGAGTCTCCGCCAGCAGAATGCCATCTGTCATCAGCAGAATGCGAGTCGTGTCGCGGCTGACATCGCGAAAACGAATTCGATAGCCAACGTGATCGCCGACGGAACATCCCAGCTCTTCGGCAATTCGGACGGCCACTGAGCGTGCAGCAATGCGACGCGGCTGGGTATGCCCGATCAGACCGTCAACTCCGCGCCCCATCTCTGTCAGGATCTTCGGGAGTTGCGTGGATTTCCCCGATCCGGTTTCACCGCAGAGAATCACGGTCTGGTGCGCTGTAATCGCCTCCCGAATCTCGTTCCGTCGGCTGGTAACGGGAAGTTCCTCATCCCAGTGAATCGTGGGCCGCCACTGTGCCCGCTGTTCACGCTGGTTCACCGAACGCTGCAGCCGTGAATCAAACTTCCCCTGCAGCCGATCCGCAGGTTTCCCTTCTTTTTGCAACCTGCGAATACCTCGCAGCATATCCCGCAGGGCGTGCTGATCCTTCAGCATTGCTTTGCTGATCAGCTGTGAGGGATCCGAATCGTTGGGCATGACTCAGGGATTTCGACTGATGAATCGCGGCGAATACCGGTTAACAGAACGGGACGGAAGATCCGCAGGCACAGCGATGCGGATTACAGGCCGCGTTTTAATGCCGTGCGAACAGGCAGAACAGAGGGCGAAGCAGCGAAACAGGATCCTTTCGGAGAATCCCAGGTACCGGACCTGCGACTGCCGAACAGCGTCTCCTGCCATGTCTGTTCTGGCAACGGCAAAAACTGCAGCAGGATGTCGGACATTCACGACAGGACGCGACACCCTGCAATGCGGAACCACAAGGAAAATTCGGAATGATCTGCACAGCCGTCACATTTTAACTCATCCTACCGTGACGTCCGGTCCGATGTTGAAGAATAACCGTCAATGCCGGCGCACCCGGCATAAATTGTAAATACGGCTCGATCGGAACAATCGATGAAACCGAACCGAATTTTCGCTTCCGCGTCCCTGTTGCTCAGTGGCGCTGCTCTTATGTCCGCAGCTAATGTCTCAAGCGGTGAGGAAGGCGTTGTACGCATGTCTTCGCTCGCCCCGCAGCCTGCTGCTGTCGAGACCCCGGCTCCTGCACCTGATCCACAGGCAGCTCCCGTCTACGGGACAATCAGGCCCTACTTCGAGCGAACTTTTGCTGCCAACGGCACCCTTGGTGCTCAGGCAATGACCACGGAACCTGCCTTCGGCCCGCTACTTACGTTCGAGACCGGGATCGGAAGTGGTGTCGGATACGAGAGTGGATATCAGCGAGCCAATGCTCGCCTTCCCATCCATCTTGTGCCCAATATGGATGTGCTCTTCGGAGATGTCTCCGCTTCTGTCACCTGGGATGGTCGTCCTGTCTTCGGTGGTGGTGGAATTTTCCGTACCTACGATCCCTCGCTGAACCGCATCTTTGGCATCAACGGCTACTTCGACTATGACGAAGGCTATGGCAACAAAGGCTGGGATCGCTTTACTGTCGGCTTTGAGTCCCTCGGAAAGTACGTCGATATCCGCGGGAATGCTTACATCGTCTCCGGGGATGACTCCTACCTGATCAGCAGTACGGTTCAGCCCGGACTGCAACTGATGAGACAGTCGATTTACACTGAGCGGGTTGACGTTCGTGATAACGCCTACTCCGGATTCGATTTTGAGATCGGCGGTCCAACGCCTGTCCTCGGACAGTACGGTCTGAACACCTATCCCGGGATCTATTACCTCGAGAATGGTTACGGCGGTGACACCGTTGGCTTCCAGGTTCGCTGGGAAGCCCTGATCACTCAGAATCTCACCGTCAACACCTATCTGACTCACGACGGAAAGTTCGATACGAATGCCTGGGTCAATCTGCAGTACGAGATTCCCAACTACCGCCGCAAGCGCGCTCTGCGAGATCGCGGTGTTCGTGAGCGTCTGATGGATCCTGTGGTTCGTTCCACCAGAATTCACAGCCGTATCGACACTACATCACACTTTGAAGCTGTGATCAATCAGAACACTGGCAATGCGTGGAACATGATCCACGTGGATCCGAATCTTGCTGCTGTCGGAGATGGATCATGGGAAAATCCATTCAATACGATGGAAGCAGCCAAAGTGGCCAATGCGGGGGGAATCGACATCATTCGCATTCGTCCTCGTGATGATGATTCCGGCACGAACCTGACCCTGAACGGGGGTATGGGACTGTTCGACGGTCAGATTCTGATGTCTTCTCTCGCTACCGTGGAACTAGCCCCCGGGGAATTCCTGCCCCTCGATGCCACCGCAACAACGCTGCCGATTATCAGCGATCCTGGAATGGTTGCTGGCGGTAGTCTGATTCGACTTGCCAACAATAACTCCATCCTGGGACTGTCTTTTGATGCCTCAAACGCTGGTGGTACAGCATTCGGCACAGCCCTGCTGAATCCGCTGCCGATTGCAGATGCACTCATCGCCGGTAACGAATTCTCCGGGTACTCCACCGGCGTGTCGCTGCAGGATGTTTCCGGCTATCTCAACATCACTGGTAATCTGTTCAACGGAACGGTCGGTGCCTCACAGACGGGCCTGGATCTTTCAGTGGCCGGGGGTTCTACTGCCGATCTGCTGCTGGAAGACAACAATGCCGTCGCAAACGGTGTTGCCGGCATGAGCATCGTCGCTCAGAACGGCAGTACTCTGAATGCTGATGACCCCAACGGTTTCCGCGGGCCTGCCACTGGAATTATGGGCAATACCGTTTCCGGGACCAGCGAAGACGCGAACGGAAATGGCGTCCTTGACCCGGGTGAGGACCTTAACGGTAACAATCAGCTGGACGGAAGCGGCATTGTGACGCTGGCACAGACAGGTGCTACGATCAATGCATTTGTACGTGACAACGGTGTCAGCGGCAGTTTTGCCGAAGGCTTCTCGGCGACAGCCGACGGAGGAAACTGGAATCTCGCTGAGATGTCTCTCAATGACTTCAGTGGGAACGGCGGGAACGGGGCCTTCCTGAATTACCTGAATGGCGGGGTCTTCCGTGCCGTGTCTGAGGACGCGAATGGCGATGGGACACTGCAGGCTGGCGAAGATCTGAACGGCAACGGCCGTCTGGATCAGGGAATTGTCAGCAATCTGTTTGCAGACAATCAGATCGCCGGTGTGTGCATCTTCGGTGAAGACATCAGTTTTGGTGCCTTTGACATCGGCGGGCCGGATGCCGCTCTCGGCAATCAGTTCATCGGTAATCGAAATGCCGGCCTTGCCGTGGATCTCGATGATGCCGCCGCTGCTCAGATGGACGTGGTCAACAACCTTTTGAGTTCAGTGGGATCACTGAATACTACGCCAACACTGACGTATGTGCTTGACTTTGTGGATCCTGGTCAGTCAATCACGGATCCGTTCTTCGGTGGCACGCTGGCTCCGTTTGATGTCACGGGGTTTGGATTTGCAGGTTCTGACTACGACCTCGTTACCAATGCTGTTCTCGATTCTGTGCGTACTCACTACTACGGTATACCAACGATCAGCGAAGACGGTCGCAGCCCGATGCCTGACGGCCAGGAACTTGACATCAGCTTTGTGCTGGGTGATGTGGGATCTGCCCCGTCGATCGGTGCGACTGAGTACTACTATGCCGCGATTGGACAGAACGGCGCTGCACCAGCCGGAATCCTCGGGATTGCTTCTCTTAGTTCCGTCCGCGACGCAGCGGGTAACGGTCCTGCTCCGGGGTTCGCAAGCGGTGACCTGACTACCGTTATCTATTCGGATGCAATCAACGGAATTGGCGGGTTGACTCCTGCGGACGTTGTTAATCTCCCCAACCTGCCACCAACCTGGGAGTACGATGTTCCGGGTGCCGGCGGCGGCTCCGCTCTTGCAGATGCTCTGACCTCGGGAAATCTGACCTTCACTCGCAATGCACTGGCAGGAACGATTTCGCACGAGATCGGACACACACTCTCGCTCTCCCATGCTGATGTGGCGGGGTCTGTGACTCCCACTGGTGCTGCTCCGATCATGGGTACCGGGGCGATTGACATGCCCGCACAGGCGAGAATCACCGCTCGCGAGTTCTCCTACTCTGCAGTTGACAGCGAGAGTGGTGGGGCTCCCGTCTTTCATGTACAGCAGCTGATGAGTGCTCTTGGAACTCGCGCTGCCGCTGCTGGCGGATCTTCCGGAGACGGAATCCGCATCACCGGCACCGGGGCCAGTGTACTGCAGCCGTCTACATTCCTGCGTAACACCATCACCAACAACTCCGGTGACGCCCTTGCCATCAATATGAGTGATACTGCTCAGGCACAGGGAGTAACCATTCAGGGGAACACTATCCAGAACAACTCCGGTGCCGGGGTTGTGCTTGCTGCAGACGGTGGAGCATTCATTGACGCAGACGGGACCATCGGTGGCAGTGGAACACTGGCACTCGGTGGCTCTGTCTACTCGCAGGGTAACACGATCACTGGGAACCAGTCGGACGGGATTCGCGCCCTCGCCTCGAATGGGGGCACCATCCACGGTAACGCCATCAGTAATCAGATATCTCAGAATGCCGGAAACGGGATTGCACTGCTGATCGACAATGGCGGAGTGGTGGACTTCGGAACAACAGCCAGCAACCGCGTCATCCGAGGTAACCTTGTTGACGGCAATGGTGGAGCGGGGCTGCTGATGTCCTCAAACGTGACTGCTTCCAGCGAGGCCGACATGCTGGCCACCGTGCTGGGGAACACGTTTACTGCGAATCTGTCAGGCGGCATCGTCTCTTCACAGAACGGACCGAATAACAATCCTCCGAACCCACCAGTTGTGCTCAACAACAACCGCACCACGCTTGTTGTGGGCGGCAATTCGCCGATCTCTGGAAATACCATCGATCGCAATGGAGAAATGGGGATCGGGGTCTTTGTTTCGGGTAACGGCCATACAGACCTGTCCATCAGCGACACCTCAGTGACAGGAACACTGGCCGGATCTCGTACCGATACACTGGGAACCGGGATCTACATGAGCCGGTCGGACTCGGGCCTGCTGACTGCAGATCTGCAGCGAGTCATTTCTGAAGGCAACGAAGGCAA
>JALRDR010000603.1 GCA_023262145.1 Planctomycetaceae bacterium
GCCGTCCTGCCCGCTGAACAACGGCATGTCATTGGCAGGCACAAACGACTGCGGAAGGCTCTGCGCCTCGGCTGGGCAGGTCAGGGACAGCACCAACAATACTGCAGTGTCAATGACTGTGCGAACAGCAGAATTCATCGATCTTTCCTTCTCACCGGGGAGCAGCAGTCAGCGTCCGC
The DNA here is from genome assembly GCA_023262145.1 of Planctomycetaceae bacterium. GTDB lineage: Bacteria > Planctomycetota > Planctomycetia > Planctomycetales > Planctomycetaceae > SXXK01. The sequence continues at coordinate 180 of JALRDR010000603.1, forward strand.
TGCAGTTCTGTAATCAGCTTCACTTCCGCCGGTTCCAGACAGCGATTGAAGATCGCCAGCTCATCGAAGTCTCCCGTGTAGGCAATCCCCAGCATGATCGCCGAATTCTGTTCATCCCACTGCAACTGCATTGGGCGTCTCAGTGTTCCCGCCGCCTGCCCATTCAGAAACAACGTCGCCTCTGCAGCGGTTGCATCCGATGCATTGATGCCACGGAACGTCCACGCCACATGAGTCCAGTCGGTGCGGACGAACGGAGGCTGCCTTACCACAACCATCGGCCGCTCCTCATTCGACACCTTCTCCCACGGGATATCCTGAGGATTCCAGAACGCGTATTCTGAGAATACTCCCAGCCGAAACACGCGGGGCAGGTCCTTGTCAAAATCCACGAAGAATGAACCGTCATTCCAGCGACTGTCAGTCAGCTGAATCGGATCACAGTACCCCGGAGCCAGATCCTCATCCGGATTCAGTTTCAGCCAGAACGACACCGTACCATTCCAGTCCCGCTCCCGATATCCGGCGTTTGTGCCTGAAAACAGCGTAATTCGCTTTGTATCCAGGCCACTGAAACGCAGCACCGCCCCCCTTCGAGCACCATTCTGCTCCGCAACACGACGCACATCAGTGCGTGTATTTCCAGAACGAATGATCTGACGTTCCAGCGAATCCGCAGTTCTTAACCGCCGATCAGCACCGACTTCAGCATCCAGACCATCATCGAAGGTGGCCAGAAAAATGAGCGAATCTGTGGGGTCAGCCGACTGCAATTCTGCCAGTGGTACCATCAGCAGACTCAACGCGTGCAAACCGGATAGGAATCTGAGCATCTCTGTTTCCCGGATGTTGATCAGGAAGTGCAACTGCAGAATAAATGTATCGCCATGACTTCAGACGCCTTTGGGGGTTCCCCAGTGCTCTCGGTATTTCCGCGTGACCAGAGCATTTGCGTCTGCAGAGCTGGTGATCTGTTCCGTTTCAAGGTTGAAATCAAGCGTCTGCCCGGTTCGTGCTGCAATGTTTGCCAGATGCACAACTCCAGCGGAAAGAACCCCGGCCTGCACGCTGGCATTTGTTGTCAGCTGATGGTTGCGAACCGCCTGCAGAAAGTTTGTGTGGTGAGCCGGCAGATCCATCCCCCCGGTGCTTTCCGCAATCAGCTTGTTCCGCGGTCCGTACAGCTTCCAGCCCTTCGTATGCCCCATCACCATGAGCCCTTCAGTACCGTAGAAGGCGGCACCGTTTTCATAGCCTTCCTGCACATACGGCGACCATGTTCGCTGTTCAAAAACAAGCTGCTTTGTGCGTCCGCCCTCTGCGGCCCCGGGATACTCACAAACCGCATACTGTGTATCCGGAAACTGCTGATCATCTTCGAAGAAATGCAGGCCACCCAGACAGGCGATGCGCGCAGGGAGCGTTTCAACTCCGAGCCCCCACAGGGCCACATCGATGTCATGCACGCCATCATTGCCGATGTCGCCACAGCCGAAATCGTACCACCATCTCCAGATGGCATGCAGCATGTTGGAACGAAAAGGGACTGCGGGAGCCGGTCCCAGCCAGTTGTCAAAGTCCAGTCGCTCCGGCGGCTCTGATGGCTGCGTCCTGCCAATCGATCCGCGGCGTTGACTATTCCAGGCTTTGGCAACCAGTATCTCTCCGATCTCCCCGCTGCGAACGCGTTCGATTCCCGCACGGACGAATGCCGTACTGCGACTCTGGGTTCCCACCTGCAGTTGCTTCCCCGTCCGCCTGACGGCGTCCAGCAGCAGACGGCCCTCACGAATATTATGGCAACAGGGCTTTTCCACGTAGACGTGTTTACCAGCTTCCAGCGCCAATAGCGCTGCAGGTGTATGCCAGTGGTCAGGCGTGGCAATGAACACCGCTTCAATTCGGTTGTCGTCCAGCACGTTCCGCAAGTCACCGGTTGCCTGTGGCGTATTTCCGCTGCCTTCAGTCACGGTACGTACCGCCGCCGCAAGTCGTTCCTTGTCGACATCGCAGACCCAGGACAGGTTAACATCCCGGCGCGGAGCGAGCTCCCGGAGATGATTACTGCCCATGCCGCCACAGCCGATCAGTGCAATATTTACCGGGTCTTCCGCATTCACTGCAGGGAGTCCGGCAAAAGCCCCTGCGGAAACAGAAGTCACCGACTGCTGCAGAAACGCGCGTCGTCCTGTACCTGACATCGAAGTTCCTCCGGCTCTGATCGTTAAATCCCCACGGCAAGCCACGTTCAGCATCTGTGCTCACGGCAATCCGTGTGGCACCGATGCAGATCCGCAGATCCCTGCCCAAACTCAACGGAAACCTTAATCACCTGCTCGCAAGCGCACAAGCACGCAGCCTTTGCGGCACGCAAACTGCCGGTCCGGTCAGGAAAGACAGCATTTGAGCACCTTCAGCAGACTTCCCACAGCTTTTCCGGCAGATTGTTGTCGTTGAGTGTGCCGATAGGTTATTATCCAACCGCATTTGTCCGGGTTTTCAGAAGGTGTTGCTGTGGTGTCAATTCTGCTGCTGATACTGCTGTGCCTGGCGGTTCCCGCTACTGCACAGGACGCGCAATCAGAGTCAACCGGATCTCCTGCTGACACAGCATTCTTCGAGCAGAAAATTCGCCCGGTGCTCGTGCAGCACTGCTACTCCTGCCACTCGGCAGACAGCGAAAAAATCCGTGGTGGCCTGCTTCTGGATACCGCTGCAGGTTTGCTGCTGGGCGGCGATTCAGGGCCAGCGATCGTCCCGGGTGACGCACCTGCCAGCCTGCTGCTGCAGTCACTGCGGTACGAAGCGTTCGAAATGCCGCCCGCAGGACAGTTGCCGGACGCAGTCATTGCAGATTTCGAAACATGGATCGCTCGCGGTGCCACAGATCCTCGAACTGATCACTCCGCACCTGCTGCGCAGAAATCTGCAGATCCCCTCGCAGGCCGCGACCACTGGGCCTTCCAGCCACTGAACCCCACAGCCACTCCGGATGTGCAGAATGCCGCATGGCCAGTCAGCTGGATCGACAACTATATCCTGCATAAACTCGAAACGCAGAATCTGTCCCCCGCACAGGATGCAGACCAGGCGACGCTGCTGCGTCGCCTCAGCTTTGATCTCACCGGACTGCCGCCAACTCCGGAACGCATCGCAGAAATCGCAGCTGCTGATGATCCAAGGGGACTGGAAAGTGCCGTCGAAACCATGCTGGAATCTCGCGCCTACGCAGAACACTGGGCCCGACACTGGCTGGATGTCGCCCGTTATGCAGACTCCAATGGCGGTGACTTCAATGCCACCTTCCACAACGCCTGGCGCTATCGTAACTACGTGATTGATCAGTTTGAGCAGGATCGTCCGCTTCCGGAATTCATCGTCGAACAGATTGCCGGCGACCTGCTCCCGGCTGCCGATGATACCAGCCGGGCGCGGCAGGTGGTCGCCACCGGTCTGCTCATGCTGGGTGCAAGAATGCTCAGTGAACGCGACAAGGAAAAACTGGAACTGGACGTGGTTGACGAACAGATTTCTGCCGTCGGGAAGGCGTTTCTCGGCATGACACTGGAATGTGCACGCTGCCACGATCACAAATTCGACCCTGTCCCCACGCAGGACTACTACGCCCTCGCG
>JALRDR010000640.1 GCA_023262145.1 Planctomycetaceae bacterium
CGTCGAGCAGGTGCAGTTCCGGAGCCCAGATCTCGCGGGAAAAAGATCCACGCTCCGGTGTTCTCCAGACGATGTGTTTTTCCCCGGTACTGGCCAGAGATGTACTGGTGTGAATTGCGATCCCGCGGTTGCCTTCGGAGAAACACCACAGATAACGCTGGTGTTCGGTGTCGCGGATTACCCACGGATCCGCACCCTCTCCGATGGGATTTACAAACTGTCCGGCCGGTAATGACTGGCCTTCATCGGCTGACAGCGTGACCGCCGACGCAAGCCAGATAACAATTGTAAGAATTCTCAGCATGCTGCTGTTTCCTGCTGATCGTGTTCTGAGCCGCACGAGCTGCTGCAGCCTGCCAGGCTGAGGCATGCGGATGTGTTGAGGCGAATTTCCCGGAATTCGAGGGCGTCAGTTCGTTGGAGCTTTTTTGGCTGCGTTTTTCCGGGCGGACTTCTTTTTCCCATTGGATTCATCCTGCGGACGTGGCAGCACCTGTGCGGACCGAGCCCACTCCCGCCAGTCTGCCAGCAGCTGATCCTTTTCCGCCGGGAACTGGTCGGCAAGGTTGTGCTGTTCGGTACGGTCCTGCGAAAGATCGAACAGTTCCCAGACGCCGTTAAACCCCTTGCGAACCAGTTTTCGATCTCCTTCACGGATGGCAGCGTTGCCCTCATGTTCCCAGTACAGAGTTCGGTCCCGAAACTCCCCCTTCCCGGTAAGCAGGGGTAACAGACTTTGCCCAGGCAGTGGTGTCAGCGCATTTCCGGACAACTCCGCTGGATAGTCGGTACCCGCCATTTCCAGACAGGTCGGCATAATGTCGATCAGGTGGGCCGGCGTTGTGATCCAGCCGTCCGGTCCAGGAGCCGGGCTGACGGCTGCAGGCCAGTGAGCAATCAGGGGCGTCGCTGTACCACCTTCGTGGTTGTAATGCTTGTATTCGCGGAATGGCGTGTTGTTCAGATGAGCCCAGCAGCGTCCGATGAACACATCAGAATGCGGATCTCCCGGATTGTCGCCGACATACTTTCCGCTGATCCCCGCCTCAGCGTTGCCGCCGTTGTCAGACATGAACAGGATGAGCGTATTCTGCAGCTGGTCTCGTTCCTGCAACGCGTCCATCAGCTTTGTAATGTTGCGATCAACCTCCACGATCATTGCTGCATAGATCGCCATCATGTGGTCGTAACGGTCCTGTTCTTCTGCGGACAACGAATCCCAGGCGGGAATCTGTTCCGGCCGTGGCTCAAGTTGCCATTCGCGGCTGATCAGCCCCAGTTCAATCTGCTTTGCGTATCGCTGTTCACGCAGACTGTCCCAGCCGGCCTTGTAGCGGCCTCGAAATCGAGAGATTGTTTCTTCCGGTGCCATGCAGGGGAAATGTGGCGCACAATGAGCCAGGTACCAGAAGAATGGTTTGCCGGCGGCTGCGGCGTCATCCAGAAACCGCAGGCCCTGATCCGTCCACAGGTCGGCTCCGTACCACGGGGGATTAAACTGCGGGTCATCGCGGGAGATCTCGCTTCCGTTCAGGAAGAGCTTCGTACCGCCCTTCGGGCCGGTCTGATTGCTGTAGTGCAGGCCACCGGCGGGCAGATTCAGGCTCCGCTCAAAACCGCGATTCCATGGCGTCACACCATGTTCAAACCCAACATGCCACTTGCCTGTCATGAATGTGTAGTAGCCGGCCGTCTGCAGCAGCTGAGCAATGGTGGCACAGTTCTCAGTGAGCTGCCCGCGGTAGCCGGGCTGCTGCTGGTCCTGAGTCATCCAGCCGATGCCTGCCTGATGGGAGTAGAGTCCGGTGAGCAGGCTCGCTCGCGTCGGGCAGCAGCGTCCGGTGTTGTAGAACTGTGAGAAGCGGACGCCGCCTGCTGCCAGGCGGTTCAGACCTGGCGTTGGGATCTCACTGCCCCAAGGGCCAATGTCCGAGAAGCCCATGTCATCCACCAGGATCACAATGATGTTCGGACGTTCTGCGCCGGTATCCGGTTCAGCCGCATGCGCAGAGATTGTTGTCAATGTCAGAATGAGCAGAAGAATAAATCGGAAAGTGTGTCGCATGGCCGAACTTTCAGAGGGCACTCGGAGTTGTCGTGAAGAGAGCGATGTGAATCGAGGATACTGCTGAGGTAATCCCGAAGTCGTTTTGTGGTCGTCAGTGGTATGCAGAATCGGAATTGTCGGGCAGCCATGGTGCAGCACTGTCTTGTTGCCGGGATCTGATCGGGGGCCAGATCTGATACCGCATGGTGTGCACCTCGGGCGTCTCCGGGGCTTATTCGGTAAACAGTTGCTGGTGCAGTTCCGCAAGTGTTGCGGCAGGGATCTTGATCACGCGACGATCGTAAGTCAGCAGACCGTTGATCTCACCTTCGACGTCCGTTGTCTGCGTGTAGACGCCGGCAGCAATTCCCTGACTTCGAAGTTCGTTGAGCATCTGCAGCGAGGTTTCGTAGCGCTGGCGATATTCGCTTATGTCTTTGGGCAGGTCGCCGTACCCCCAGTTGCGACGAGACTCGTCCCACAGATGTCCCTCCGTGGGCAGGCCATGGCCGCCAAATTCCCCCATCACCTTGATGTAGTCATCAAAGCGACCACCTGTTCCCTGAGCAAACGGGAACTCTGGATGCGGATATTTGTGTGCGTCCACAATGTGGCCCACGGGGAAGAAATTGCCGCCACTGGCGATGTTCACCAGACGACCTGGGTCACGTTGTGCAGTCCACCGCCCAATCTCCATCGTCTGGTGCTGGCCCCAGCGTTCGTTGAGCGGAACCCAGCAGGCGATGCAGGGGTGACTCTCCAGGGTGCTGATCATGCGGTCCAGTTCCAGCATGAACTGTTCGTGCTGCTGTGCGGGCCATTCAGAATCCACCGGATCAGGGGCCAGGCGGGACCATTCCGGCCAGGTGCTTTGTTCAGCGCCACTCACGTGGTCCTGCCAGACAAGCATGCCCAGCCGATCACAGTGATAGTAGTAGCGCCGGGGTTCCACTTTGATGTGCTTGCGAATCATGTTGAAGCCCGCAGCTTTCAGCCATTCGATGTCGAACAGCATTGCGGAATCGGATGGGGGGGTGAGCAGACCGTCCGGCCACCATCCCTGATCGAGTGGCCCCCAGTGGAAAACGATCCGGCCATTGAGCGTGAAGCGCCAGTGCCCGTCCTTGTCGCGAATTCGTCCGATGTCACGAATCCCGGCGTAAGACCGTACCGTGTCCGCGACAGAGCCGTCGGCGGCGAGCAGCTCGACACTCAGGTCGTACAGCACGGGGTTCTGAGGTGACCAGAGCTGAGCATCGGGAACCTTCAGCGAGATCCTGCCAGTGCCGGTGCCTGCGGCCACGGGCGTTCCATTCAGCATGGCGGTGACACGGACCGTCCCGGGCTGCTGCAGACGCGGGGTGACATGGATTTCGCCGGAGGTCGCACTGGTGCTGATCAGCAGATCGTTGATCGTCGCTGCCGGAACGGTTTCCATCCACACGGTCTGCCAGATTCCTGAGACCTGCGTGTACCAGATGCCGCGCGGGTTGCGAACCTGCTTGCCACGCAGTTGCCACGCCTCTGTGTCGTCTTCAACGCGGACAATGAGTTCATTCTGGCCGGACTGCATCGCTGACGTGATGTCGATCTGGAACGGAGTATTGCCGCCGGTGTGAGTACCAACAAGCTTGCGGTTGATGTAGATCTCACACTGATAATCCACTGCCTCGAAATTCAGCAACACGCGTTGGTGGTCGTTGTGGTCTGTGGTGATCCAGCGG
>JALRDR010000989.1 GCA_023262145.1 Planctomycetaceae bacterium
GTGTGCATCCCAAGTGTGGCGTTGTAGTGCTCGTTGTCGTTCCCGTGGAGCGATTTGATCAGACAGAGATCATCCATCTGCTCACGAAGGTGCGGAAAAAGATCACTCACGGGAGTTCCGCAGGTGCCGCCGGGATGAAACTCCCAGAGTGGTTTCAGCAGTTTTCGCTGCTGGTTGGAAAGACCTCCACCAGCCCCTGTCCTTTTGCCGTCCGCAGCGAAAAGTTCGGGCTTGTAATCAAACGTATCCATGTGGGATACGCCGCCGTTGGAAAAAACAAAAATGACACGACTGGCTCTGGCTGCAAAGTGCGGCTGTTTTGCTGCCAGCGGATCCACAGCAGGGCGGGGTGTGTCGGCGCAGAGCTCGGAAAGCAGTGCGGGCATCAGGATTGATCCGCCGACGAGCGAACGCATCACCTCGCGGCGACCGACGATGGAACGAACAGAAGCAGAATCAGCCATTCTGGATCTCAGTCGAGATATAGGAATTCATTAAGTCGAAGCAGTGTGCGGGTCAGAGCGTTCCAGCTCTGCCCCTGGGTTTCGGAACTGGTCTGCTTATTCTGCAGCAGCAACTGTTCTGCGGACTCCAGAAACTGCAAAGAGCTGCTGAGCTCCGGATCGTCCGGTGGACGTGCCAGAATCAGCTCAAAGGCATAGCGAATACGATCGCCGTTGTCTGCGGACCGGTCCTGAATACGGCGTGCGATCAGCTCTGACTGGGAGTGGACGAAGGGGTCGTTGAGCAGATACAAGGCCTGCAGCGGAGTGGTGCTGGTCATGCGGGCAGCCGTGCTGGCGGAGGGATCAGCACCATCGAATATCGCCATGAACGGATGCCGCTGGATTCGCTGCGTCATCAGGAAGATACTGCGGTGGTTTGATTCATAGATCGCCTTGAATGGCTTGTGCTGGGTGAAGTCCCATGTTTCCGGATCCGGAAAAGGGTGGGGACCGGCCGGTGAAAGATCCAGATTGTTGCCAAGTAAAAGGAGGGTGTCTCTGATGGCTTCGGCATCCAGCCTGCGTCGTGGAAATCCGGCCAGCCAGTCATTTGCGGGGTCGATCTCTTCGGCCTGCGAGGAGCGGTCGCTGGACTGCTGCCACGTCTGTGAGAGCAGAATACTGCGGTGCATCGCCTTTACGGACCAGCCACTGTTGCGAAAGCGAACGGCCAGCCAGTCAAGCAGTTCCGGATGCGTGGGTGATTTCCCCTGGTGGCCGAAATCGTTGGAGGTCGCTACCAGACCGCGGCCGAAGTGATACTGCCAGATGCGGTTCACCATGACGCGAGCAGGCAGCGGATTGTCCGCCGCCAGAATCCATTCTGCCAGTTCCAGTCGACCGCTGCCGTCAGTGTCGGCAGGAAGCTCCGTACCTCCCAGTACAGCGGGGAAATGTCGCGGCACAAGGTCGCCCGGGCGGGCAGGATCGCCCTTGATCTGGACCGCAGCGTCGCCACAAACAGTGGCATCGATAACCGCGTAGGCAGTTTCATAGCGGGGTTTCTGCTGGCGGTGCAGTTCAGCGCGCTGTTCTGCCTCACGAAGCTCCCCGGCAATCTGATCGTGCATTTCCGCGGAAGCCTTTTTCAGCAGGCCGCGGATCCGTTTGACTTCATCTGCCAGCTTTGTCTGTTCGCGGATGAAGTCAGCCTGCGCACGCTCCGTCTCAGCACGCAGTTCAGGCGAGACCAATGGCACGAATTGCCGCTGCCGTTTGTCCAGTTCAATGCCCGGCCACGGATAACGGGTACTGCTGAAGATTCCGTACAGACCGTAATAGTCCCGCGTGGTAAACGGATCAAACTTATGGTCATGGCAGCGTGTACATCCGAGTGAAAGACCCAGAAATGTGCGGCCCAGATTGTCGATTGTGTCTTCAATTGTGAGATGCCAGGGATAGTCATCCACTCGCGATCCAAAACGACGCGCGTTGGCCAGATAACCGGTGGCGATCAGACGCGCATCGCGTTCTGCATCGGTGCTGCCGCCGCGGAGATCGCCAGCGATCTGGTCACGCACAAATTCGTCGTAGGGCAGGTCGCGATTCAGTGCTTCAATGACCCAGTCGCGGTAACGGTGCAGCTGGGGAATGGGATAGTCGGAGTTATCTCCGGCCGTATCTGCGTAGCGAACTACGTCCAGCCAGTAACGCCCCCAGCGTTCGCCGTAGCGGGGCGAATCGAGCAGTCGGTCGACCACGGTGGCAAAGGCCTGCGGAGATTCGTCAGCAAGAAACTCCGCGATCTCCTGTGGCGTGGGCGGCAGTCCCGTCAGATCATAAGTGGCACGCCGCAGGAGCGTGCGTCGATCAGCCTGTGGGGTCGGCTGCAGACCATGCTGCTGCTGTCGCTGCAGAATAAAGCGGTCGATGTCACAGATCGCCCATTCTGAGTTGCTGAGCGGTGGTGGTGGCGGATCGGCAAGCGGCTTCAGAGACCAGAATCGGCGGGCCTCGGTCACGTCAATCCTTTTGCCGAGATGTCTGGTGGATGTGGCACGTGGGTCCGGGGCACCCATCTGCACCCACAGCTCCAGGTCCCGGATCTCAGCATCGGATAATCTGCCCGCCGGTGGCATCTGCAGATCAGCTTCAGTGTAGCGAACGGTTTTGAGCAGCAGACTGGCAGCAGGGTCGCCGGGCACCACTGCAGGTCCGCTGATTCCGCCGCGTCGCAGTGGTCCACGGGAATCCAGCAGCAGCTCAGCGGCCAGTTCAGCAGACTCAGAGCTGTGGCATTCGTAGCAGTGAGTCACCAGGAGTGGGCGTATTCGCTTCTCGAAGAAGGCCAGCTGCTCCTCGCTGATGGACTCCGTAATGCCGTCGTAGTGCCCGCTCCAGAGTTCCACTCCGGACCAGTTCGCAGCACCGCCCTGGCTGGTCAGCAGAATCTTTCTGTCACTGCCAACCGTGGTATGCCATGGGCCGAGACGTTCCCAGTGCCCGGTGCTGCCGCTGCTGTAGCCGTTGAGCACGCGCTGAGCGTTGACGTCGATGGAGTAAGTTTCAGCGTTGTTGTCCTCCCAGACATACAGGAATACGGTGTATGGGCCAGGAGAAAGATTTGTCAGCTCCAGCCGGTTGCCACCCCAGCGGCTGCTGCGAATCATCAGTGCGCGGGCAGCATCGGTCTGCGGAATGAGCGGAACATTCTGATTCTCGAATGCCTTGTCCCTGCTGGCGTAGTCTGCAGAACTCTGTCCCTCCCAGTCATGTCCATCAATGCGGACCGGGGGACCATTCAGATTCAGTCCACGATGAAACCGAGGCTTTTCGTCGGCGATTAATGGCCGCTGCAGAGCTGTCACACAGAGCGCCAGCGACAGCCAGAGCAGCGGGCTGAATGCAGGGCGGTGGATCCAGTGCAGTCGAATAATGGTGTTCACGGCTGCAGCCTTCTGAAGTGGAACAGGACGGCCCGGCTTTCCGGCGTCGAAAAAATGTAACGTCCGCTGATGCCGCTGGCGAGCACCATTGTTTGCCCTGCCATCACATCATGTCGAATGATGTTCCATTCTCCCGGGGGCAGTTCTGCGATGAGTCCGTTGGCGGACAGATCGCTTCCCACAACGTATTCCTCACCCGGAGCCGCCAGCACGCGAAACTGTTCAGGAAGCCCCGGGAATACTGGCGAGTTCTGCTGCGGAGCGAGCTTCCAGAATTGAATGTCGCGATCAATCGTTTCGCGCAGCCACCTGAGACGTTCGGCCGATGTATGTTCGCGGGCATCAAATGCGCCCCAGAAATACTGTCCCAGTTTGGTGCCGTGTTTTTCCCCGGTGCTGCCGTAGCCACCACCCAGAAATGCACCCAGATGGGCGGCGATGGTGTCGGACTCGTCATGACGGTCCCCCGCACCCTGATAGCTGAGTTCATCGTTGATCGTGGGGCGTTGTCGGGGGGAACTGCCGTCCTGCCCGCGCCAGACTGCACTGACCGCGTCCGCCGATGGGGCGATGCTGCGGAGCTTGCGCTGGATGATCTGATGATCAGCCCATTCCGGCAGTGTATCGAATTCCGCCGCCCAGCCGATCTGCGAACCGTCATGAACACTCAGCGGAGTCGGATAGGGAAGAAAACGACGCAGCATGACGCCTCTGTCGGCGATCTCACTCTGCGCGTAGGCCGGAGTCTTGATGTCGTACTCATTGCACAGGCAGAGCCAGACATTTGGGTAACTGCCGTAGCGGGCTGCGATGTAACGCAGATACGCTGTCGCGTCGCCGGAATTATGGCGCGCCTTCAATGTCGTGCGGGAATCCGGTGTATCCGGCCCCGCCAGGATCAGGTCGGCAATCAGATCGTAAGCAAACGCCGTCTGCACGGCCAGATCCACGCGGCGATGAAACCAGGCAGGAGCAGGACGATGAGAGAAGTTTCCGTCCGCTGTCGGCTGACCGCTGTCGTTCAGCCACGGCTGTTCGGTGGGATGCGGATAGCGGCCGCCCTGAAGTCCAAAACGCAGCTTGCGGAAGAAATTCGCATTCGCGGTGACATCCGCCGCTATGCTGGAACCGGTTGGTTGACCGTCCCGACCATGCTCGCTCAGAAATGTGTAGTGCGTATTGCCAATGATGTACTGGTGAGAACCATCTGAGCGACGGTACCAGCGACCACCACTGCTGGATCTGTCAGGAATCCAGAAACCATGCAGGGTGGAATCTGTGGCGGTCAGCGTTAAGCCCTCATGTTGCCCATTCAGTTCGGCCGCGGTGGAACGAACTGAGACAATCCTCCATGTGCCGGGAAGCGTGGGGCAGAACCGAATCACAAACACATTGCCGGTATTGCTGCCGTGCCCGTCGCCGTCAAAAAAACCGTGTACCGTGAGTTCTGTGGCAGTGGCGAGATGCCGAAAGGTGGCCTGCAGGTGCACGTCGCGTGAGGGACAGTCCTGTTCTGTCTGATGGGGGCCAGAGAAACGAAGCTCTGACACGGAATAGACCGGCACACTTGCAGACTCTGCCCCGGACACCACGGTCGGGCCGGCCGCGATTATGTGGAGCAGTATGCCGAGCAGCAGAATCATGCCGGGGTCCGTTGGAGAGGAAGTTGACCGAACAGGGTGGTCAGTGACGACCTGGTGAGCGCTTTGGCGAACTGCAGGGTGAGACAGACTGGTGCTGGACTGACGTCGGCTGTGTCCGCGGAGGCACAGGAGTAACCCGTCCGGATATCCGTTCGCTGAGGTAGCCGCAGACATCATGCAGTTGGCACTCCGTATCGGTCAATCAACGGCGTAATCGACCGGCTGGGCTGGTGTTCCGGGTGGCGCAGGGATCGACTGGCGTTCGGGTGGTGGAAGAGTGGGTTCGTGGGGTGGTCGGGTGAGTAACCGCAGCCATGTCGGCTTTGGAATGAAGCGGTTTTGAACTGAACCGGGAAGTACACATGCGGGGTGTGCGAAAGGGGCAGGGGGCCAGTGCGGGATTGACGGCTGTTTGCCGTGTGTTAGGATCGTCTGATATATCAGTTGGCATTCCAGTTGACCAGAGATGTTGTGATGAAAGCAGTGGCAGTGCAGGGAATTGACGGTTCGGCCCGCAAGGCTTTGCTCCGCGACCGTGCGTACTTCGAGCTGAAGTCGCGAATTCTGGGAGGTCAGTTTGACCAGGGGTTCCTGTCGACACGGAGTCTTGCCAGTGACCTGGGAATGAGTCTGTCGCCGGTGCGTTCTGCGGTAGAGCGGCTGGAGCACGAGGGTTTTCTGCGAATTGGCCCACAGCGAGGGATTCTGGTGAATGACCTGACGATTCGCGAGATGACGGATCATTTTGAGATCCGGGAAGCGCTGGAATCGCTGGTGGTGAGCAAGCTGGCAGTTGGTATTGAGGGGCAGCAGATTGCAGAGTTGCGTGAGAACGTGCGGGTATACGAGCGGCTGCGGGAGCGAGGGCAGATCGCGGCATTCGTGGCCTGCGACAGTGAGTTTCATCTGCTGCTGGCGGCGTTTGCCGGGAACGCTGAGATTGAGCGAGTGCTGGGGCAGCTCCGGGATCGAATTGTGCGAACAGTGACGCGGGTGATACGGTATGTCCCGGAGCGGATGCAGGCCAGTATTGATGAGCATCATCAGATCATTGATCTGATTGAACAGGGGGATGGTGCGAAGGCGGCAGAGTTCATGAAAGAGCATCTTCGCCGTGGC
>JALRDR010001034.1 GCA_023262145.1 Planctomycetaceae bacterium
ACTGCAGAACACCGGCTGCCCCAGCAGCTGCAGAATGAGCGCCATTCCCAGAAAAACCGCGGCCGGCGCCATGTGTCGTTTTCGAGATCGCCACGTTCTGTTCACGTCCGGATTCCATTCCTGTCAGTCAGGCACAGCCAGCATCCGATCACGAATCAGGCCAGAATCTCACTGATGACTTCGCCACGAGTCAGTGGGAAGGGTCGTCCTGTCTGATCGTGCAGCAGCGTTTCCGGGTGATATCCGAGGCAATGGAAGATGGTGGCCGTCACATCTGCTGGAGATACAGCGCCGGATACGGGGAAGGCGGCATGCTTATCCGATTCACCGTGAACATGACCGCGTCGTATTCCTGCGCCACCCAGGGCAACGGAGAAGCAGTTACCCCAGTGATCACGTCCGGCATTGCCATTGATCTTCGGCGTGTGACCAAATTCACCCAGCCAGACGACCAGTGTTTCATCCAGCAATTGCCGTTGTTCCAGATCATCCAGCAATGCCGAAAAGGCGAGGTCCATTCGGGGCATCAGATGATCGCGAAGATCGCCAAAGTGATTCTTGTGCGTATCCCACGATCCGTTGTTCTGAACCTCTTCCACGCGAGTCCAGTTGACCTGTACCAGCGAGACACCGGTTTCCACGAGGCGGCGAGCCATCAGCATGGACTGTCCGAAGCGATTCATACCATAGCGTTGGCGCACCTGCGGCGATTCTTCGGAAATCTCAAAGGCCCGCCGAGCAGCAGTTCCGGACAACAGGTCAAAGGCCTGCTGCAGGTGAAAGCCGAACTGCCCTGTCCCACTGCCCGGCTGCACTGTCGCCACCGGTTCTTCCAGCGATTGCAGCAGTCTTCGTCGGGACTGAAAACGGCTGGTTGAGATTTCTGCGGGGAGGGAAAGATCGGGCACCTGAAAATCGGGCTTTGACGGATCACAGGACAACAGCCACGGATCGAACTGCCGTCCGAGAACACCAGCCGTCTGCCCGGGCCAGAGAATCTCTCCGTCGTTGGCAATGTGATAGGGAAGTACAATGGATGAGGGCAGTCCATCGTGATCGGCACGCAGATGACGCATGATGGCAGCGTGCGACGGTGACAGATTGGGGGCTTTGGAGACCACGTTTTCCTGAGAGAGCGGCTGATGCGGGACACCCGTGAGCATCTGATAACCGCTGGATGAGTGGGCCTGATCCTTTGTGACAACCGCCCGCAATACAGACAGTTTGTCTGTATGCAATGCTGTCCGCGGCATGAGTTCCCCGACGCGGATTCCGGGGACTACCGAATTGATGCTGCCGAATTCGCCGCGAATCTCAGCAGGAGCGTCCGGTTTGGTATCCCAGGTTTCATGCTGCGGCGGTCCGCCGAGCAGCCAGACAAGAATGACGGACTTTGCTCGGCCAAAACCGGGAGCCAGTTCTGCCGCATCCACTGGCGATGGCTGAGCTGCGCTGATGCGGGGAAGTGACAGGCCCAGCGCAGAGAGTCCACCAATCTGGATCGCATCACGGCGTGTCCAGCCGCTGCACAGTCGAATCGGGCGATCTGGAATACTGAGCATGGCAGGACTCGAGAGATAAGGAGGGAGCATTTCAGCATGACTGCAGGCCGGTGACCATTCCACACTATCGCAAAAGAAGCTGGGGTAAGCAAGAAATCCCGGACCGGTGGGCTCCGAACACGGAATTGTGGATTGCCTGCGGACAGCGCACAAAAAAAGCCCCTGTTGCACAGGGGCTTCTTTGTGAAGTCGCTTAGTCGAATTCCAGGCGACGACGATCCAGTTGTTCTTTCAGTCTGGCCACGATACTTGAATGCATCTGGCTGACTCGGGATTCCGACAGCCCCAGTGTGCTGCCGATTTCCTTCATTGTGAGTTCTTCATAGTAGTACAGAATGATGATCAGACGTTCGTTGCGATTCAGGCCTTTGGTGACCAGTCGCATGAGGTCCATTTTCTGGATACCGTCGGTGGGATCCTTGCAGCGGACATCTTCAACGACGTCGACCTCACGAACATCCTTGTAACTGTCCGTTTCGTACCACTTTTTCTCCAGGCTCACGAGATTAACGGCACTGGCTTCGGCACGCAGACGCTCGAATTCCTTGATCGGAAGACTCATCTCATCGGCAATCTCCGCCTCCGTTGGCGGCCGCCCGACGCGTGCTTCAACAGCCTTGCGAGCTGCCTCGACCTTACTGGCCTTGCTGCGTACCAGTCGCGGCACCCAGTCCATCGTTCGCAGCTCGTCAAGCATTGCACCACGAATACGTGGAACGCAGTAGGTCTCAAACTTGACGCCGCGTTCCATGTCGAATGCTTCGATCGCATCCATCAGACCGAACACACCAGCAGACATCAGATCGTTCAGATCCACGCCTTCAGGGAGTTTCGCCCAGACACGTTCCGCATTATATCTGACCAGCGGCAGATACCGCTCCATCAGGCGGTTCCGAAGTTCCTGGTTGGTCTGGTCTTTTTTGAATTCAACCCAGACCTCAGAAACATCTTCACTGACCTTGGTAGCCATTCAATCCTCCATGACGAACAGCAGTTGCAACAGCGCAGATGGCGGTTCGTATCGACGGTTATCGACAGAACACCCTCCGACACATCAGCACAATCAGAATAAAGCGCATAACCAGTTGAATCACTGCGATTCGCCCGGCATCAACGCTTCAGCTACTGAGCTGACAGCTGTCTGCAGAGTCGTTCGGTTCTTCCTTCTTTGTTTCTTTGTCGGTCCCGCTGCTGGCGTTCAGACGGTGTTCAACCCGGGAACTTCTGCAAGACTGCAGAAGCCCGCATCCCGGAGCGGATTTCCGTCTCCCTGCCACCGTTACCTTCCCACAGGACACTCCGCCGGGCTGACCAGGGATGAGTGTCGTATTCAGGATTCGGGAACAGCGACCGACGTCTCTGAAAGTTCATCCTCTTCCCTGAAGACAACTCATTCAGACGACGGGATCAAACCAGAGCCTCAAGAGCTGTCAGGCCATGGATTTGACGTGGCGGGTGATAATCCACCGCCGAAAGAGATGTCCAGACGGAAGAAGCCCACTTTTTCTCCGGAATCCTGCAACTGCATATGGGTTCGGCATTTTCAACCGATCACGGATTTCCGAGTCGGCAGAAAGAATCAGTCGAGGGGTTCAGTCGCTGCCACTGGGCGACCTGAGGGGCAGAATCTGCAGATCTGCAGAGCACGGTGATCCGCAGCAGAGCGGTTGCAGGACACCCCAGCGGAGTGAGAAGTTCCGCTGGAGTGTGAGAGCCCCGCCGTGTTCAATTGCGATGCAGGCTGTCGCTGCAACACTCGCGAGGCAGCAGATTCGCAGTGAATTCAGTGTGTTTCGTAGAGAACACCGTCAGTTCGCAGGTGCAGACCCGGCTGCACAACCAGCGGTGGTACTCCCAGGAGTTCCAGCCGGATCTGCTCACCATCCTGCGGAATTCCGTAAACCGACAGCAGGGAGCGAACTGGGCTTCCAGATCCTTCCCCTGATTTCTCAGCAACCGAGTACCATTCCAGGCGAGTCACTTTGCTGAATGTCTGCTGCAGTCTGAGCAGATCGAAGCGGAAGCTGACGTGGTCGATCTGACCATCCCGAGGCCCGCCAATGATCTCTGTCGTGCCGAGGTACAGACAGACGGTCCAGCCGCGTTCGTCCAGCTGGCAGTCATAACCCACCCGCCCCAGACAGTTCAGCGGTTCAAAGATGTCTGCAATTCCGGCAATAAAGTTCTTCAGCCATACGGGACGGTAGTCACGCGAATCCTTTCGAGATCTTCCCTGCTCCATCAGTTCAAGCAGTTCTTCAATCGACATGTGCAGCCCTGGCAGGTGTGGCGAGTTTCAATCCCGTGCTGGCCTCTCTGCAGGCGAAGCACAACGAATCAAAACTGCCTTTCGGGTATGCGTCCCTGACTTCGATACATTATTGGCAGGCGAATCGCCCTCCACAGACACGCTCCCGTCTGCGAACTCCCGGTGTATCGAACCGTTTCATGGGGAGTCTGAGCTGATTTCTGGTGCATCCCTGCCGAACGCCGCAGTGGGGTCCTGTCCTTCCATCCACGACCTGCAGCGAGCATTGATCCGTAGATTCCGAATGCTCCGGCTCTGCAAATTACCGCACTCAATCTGCAGAGAATTGCAGCAAAGGATGGCGGAATTTCTGGCATCCCGCGTTTTGCACTTCAGCTCACTCAGAGGCACGCAGCAAAGTTGCCGCCTCTACGGCAAAGTATGTGAGCACGGCATCGGCGCCCGCCCGGCGAAAACAGAGCAGGCTCTCCATCATCGCTGCCTCATGATTCAGCCAGCCGTTTCGAGCCGCCCCGGTGATCATCGCATACTCACCACTCACCTGATAAGCCATCGTCGGTACAGCAAACTTATCCTTGACCCTGCGAATGATGTCCAGATAGGGCATCCCGGGTTTCACCATGACCATATCTGCACCTTCCGCAATATCCAGAGCAACTTCGCGGAGCGCTTCATCGGTGTTTGCCGGAGCCATCTGATAGGTACGTTTGTCGCCACCGC
>JALRDR010001035.1 GCA_023262145.1 Planctomycetaceae bacterium
GAGTATTTCAGCTTCTGATTACGGATGACAGTGCGTCATTTCGTCAGATTGTGCGTGAGATTCTGGAAGATCGTCCGTTTCTCTGCCTGCACGAGGCAGAGTCAGGAGAAGAAGCTCTGGACGTGGTTCACGAGCGTCGAATCGACATTGTGCTGCTTGACATGCACATGCATATCCTGACGGGGCTGGACACACTGCGGCAACTCAAGCAGTTGGACTCCCTGCGTCCCTGTATTCTGATGACATCGGATACCAGTGACGGGCTCCGCAGGGATGCACAGGACGCGGATGCATATTCGGTGCTGCGCAAGCCTGTGCCGGCCCAGCAACTGGTGCAGACGGTTTCCACGGCCCTGGTCACAGCCTACTCTGCCTGAGTCGGTACAGGTTTTTCGGTCGCGGTCCGGGGAACGACCGGCTGAATACTCATTCTTACAGGGGCTGATTTCCATGCGCGCAGCAGGTGATGCGGTACTTTCCGCAGTGATGTTCAGTGTGTTCTGTGCAGGATGTGCTGAACAGCCAGCAGCGATCAGTCAGGATGCAGCGACAGCAGGTCAGCCTGTGGTTGAACTCATCGATCCTGCTCCGGCGGAGGTTGCCGAATTTGTTGCTCCACCATTAACAGCGTCAGAAATTGCCAATGGCTGGGTCAGTCTGTTCGACGGTCGATCGACCTTTGGCTGGCAGTCGTCGGTGGATTCGGATCAGCCAGTCTGGACTGTTGAAGAAGGTGCGTTGACGGCGACCGGAGCTGGTCCGTCACTGTTGCTGACGCCATTCGTGATTGACGATTTTGAGCTGCGTTGCAGTGCACACCTTGAAGCAGGTGGAAACAGCGGGATTTTTCTGCGCACTGCTGACGGGGCAGCAAATCCTGCTACGGATACATACGAGCTGAATATCTGCGACGGTCATGCTACGCACGCGACGGGAAGTCTGGTGGGGCGAGTTGTTGCGGAAAATGTACCGGCGGTGGAGGGGGCATGGCACGACTGGCGAGTTCGTTGCGAGGGAGCTCGAATTCAGGTCTGGCTTGATGAACAGATGATTCTGGACTTTACCGATGAATCGGATGCACTTCGTCGCTCCGGGAAAATCGGGCTGCAGGTGAATCAGGGGAGGATTGCCTTTCGCGATGTCTGTCTGCTCCCATTGGGTTACAGAGAACTGCTCAGCGGCACCGATCTGAGCGGCTGGCATGAAGTTCCGGAATCGGCAAGCGAGTTCAGTGTTTCGGACGGTCTGCTGAATATCTCCGGCGGGCCGGGTTTTCTGGAATCGGATGCAACGTTTGCAGACTTTGTGCTGAGTGCTACGGTGCGTCTGAACGGTGAGGGACTGAACAGCGGTATCTTCTTTCGTTCCATGCCGGGAACAGCGGAAGCTCCTTCGAATGGCTATGAGATGCAGCTGAATAATGCGATGCAGGATGGC
This sequence comes from Planctomycetaceae bacterium, assembly GCA_023262145.1. Taxonomy (GTDB): domain Bacteria; phylum Planctomycetota; class Planctomycetia; order Planctomycetales; family Planctomycetaceae; genus SXXK01. The sequence continues at coordinate 1,438 of JALRDR010001035.1, forward strand.
GATCCGGCTCGACCGGCTGATTCGGGTACAGGGGCCATTTTTCGACGAGTGCAGGCAAGAAGGATCGTAGCCAGCGACAAAGAGTTTTTTACGGCGGTCCTGATTGCTCAGGGAGATCAATTCTGCAGCTGGGTGAACGGCTATCAGGTAGTCAGCTGGCAGGATGATCGTGAAGACAACGAGAATCCGCGGCGAGGTCGGCGGCTGACCGGTGGCCATCTGATTCTGCAGGGGCATGATCCCGGAACGAACGTGGATTTTCGCAGTATCAGAGTCCAGCAGCTTGCTGAGTGAATAGCTTGCTGAGTGAATATTGAGCAGCTGCGACGACTTGCACAGGAGGGGAGATTGGCAGAACCATGACGGAGACTATCAAAGCCAGCATTTACGATTATCCACAGTACTACGAGCTGCTGTTTGGTTCTGATGTCGCGGCGGAGAATCGATTTCTGAAGCAGTGTTTTGAGAAGCATGCAGACTGTGGTGTGAAACGCGTATTCGAGCCGGCCTGTGGAACTGGTCGTCTGCTGTCAAAACTGGGGCGCGCGGGATTTGCAGTTGCGGGCAACGACCTGAATGAACGTGCGGTGGACTACTGCAATCGTCGTCTGGTGAAAGCCGGCCTGCCGCCGAGTGTGGAAGTGGGGGATATGGCGAATTTCCGGACCCGGGACGGATTTGACGCTGCCTTCAATACGATTAATTCGTTTCGTCACCTGTCCACAGAGCGTCAGGCAGCTGCTCACCTGCGGTGCATTGCAGAAGGACTCACCCCGGGAGGGCTGTACATTCTGGGAATTCATCTGGAACCAACGGAATGTCAGCCGATGCAGGAGGAAAGCTGGTCAGCGCGTCGAGGGAATCTGGTTGTGAATTCGTACATGTGGTCGAAGGGGATTGATCGCAGGACCAGGATTGAGCATTTGGGGCTGAATATCGACGTATACACCCCGAGTAAGCATCTGAAGATAGAGGATCACATGGAGTACCGCACCTATCGTCAGGAGCAGTTTGCATCACTTCTGAGACGGATTCCGGAACTGGAAATCGCGGAGACTTACGACTTTTCCTATGATATTCGCCGCCCGATTGAGGTCACAGCTCGCTCTGAGGACGTGGTTTTTGTGCTGCGTCGTCGCTGACGGACAGCAGTTGACCACCGCTGGAGAGAATGTTCTGAGGAGAGGCTGTCGATTGCTTCTGACGTGCGACAGAATTCCGCCGTGGCGCAAAAGGGATTGAGGCAGATTGCCAGTTGCGTTAGACAATGGCGTTAGTCGAGCGGGAGATGCTCCCGATCGGACCTGTTCTGCGCGGCTTTTCGGGACATTTGTGCGATGTCTGGCGAACAGTCATGCCTGGTACTTAGATCCGCAGGGTGATCGTTGTGGGGCTTTCCCGCACGATTCTGCGGCGGGGACGGATTCATGAAAGTTCAGACCACCAGCCTGCTTGCTCTGTCTCTGGCAGTACTGATTGCGGGGCAGCTGACTGTATCAGCTGCGGCTCAGGACGGAGGCGCGATTATTGTTGAAAAGCCGCTGCTTGAGCTGATTCGTCGAGTGCCAATTTCGACGGAAGTTGCCGGACGGCTTCTGAGTGTGACTCCTTCTGATGAGGGAGCGATGGTCAAGGCCGGTGACGAGTTGATTCGTCTGGACGATACGGTCATTCAGGCACAGGTGAATCGAGCTCAGGTGGAGCTGGATCTGCAGACTGAGATTCGCTTTGCGGAGGTGTCACTGGAAGTAGCGATTGCTGAACAGCAACAGAAGCTGGAAGCCAATGAGCGGCGTCCGGGGGCATTCAGTCCCAGCGAAATTCGGCAGGTGGACCTTGAGGTCAAAAAGGGGGACGCATCGCTGAAAAAGGCTCAGGACGACAAGAAGATTCAGCAGGCTGAGTTGCAGATCAAGGTCGCTGAACTGGCTCAGTACACGGTGCGGGCACCATTTGACGGGATGGTGACGCAGGTCAAGATGTTTCCCGGGCAGAATGTGCGTTCTGGTGAGCAGGTGCTGGAGCTGACTGACATGTCCGTCCTGCGTGCTCAGCTGAAAGTCAGGCGGGAGTACCTGAGCCGTTTATTCGTGGGTGATCCGGTGGAGTTTCGGATTGAGCGTCCTGGTGGAGCGCGAGCGGCTCCCCTGACGGCGGAACGCAGTGCGGCGAATCAGGCGCGCTCAGGATTTCTGAATCGGCTGCAGCAGGGGGAGAATGAATCTTCAGCCGAGGCACCGATTGCGAATGTGCCGGCACCTGCGTTGGCTCCAGCGGCGGAAGGCGAAGTCTTTCGAGGAGAAATCCGTTTCATTGATCCGGTCATTGATACTCTGGCGAGTACACAGTTTGTGAAAGTCAGTGTGCTTGTCAGGAATCGTCAGGACAAGCACGGCCGCTATCTGCTGTATCAGGGGCTGGAAGTCCAGGCTCGGATTTTTCCACGCGACGAAGAGTGATCTTGCGGGGCGAATTGTGCAGCAGCACTGATGTTTCGGCGGATTGTTCTCCGGTGTTTGTGCGATGTTGCGTCTGACTTGCGTCTGACTTGTCCACAGTTCAGGCCTGCCGGTTTCCAGTTCCACAGAGAGAACACACGACGATGAGTGTCGGTGGAATGATGTCTTCCAACCAGAGGCCGATACCGCTGCGAAAGCGGCCGGACCTGGTTGTTGCCGGAATTGACTATCTGGGAGTCGGTTACCAGGTGATCAAGGATCCGGTTGCGCTCAAATACCATCGATTGCAGGTGGAGCAGTATCGGATTCTTGAGCTGCTTGACGGCGAGCGCAGTCTGGAGGAAGTGCGGGATCAGCTGCGTGTGGAGTTTCCGGCCCTGCAGATTACTCTGAATGACATTCAGCAGCTGATCAGTGATCTGCACCGCAAGGGACTGACAGCCAGCAATCGAGTCGGGCAGGGGGCCACGGTGATTCGTGATCGCCGCAAGACTCGCAGGCAGAAGATGCAGCAGGCAGCGATGAGTCTGCTGTCATTGCGACTTCCGGGCTGGGACCCGGAGCGAACGCTGCGCGTGATGCATCCCTTCTGCAGCTGGCTGTTTCATCCGTGGGTTGTCACCGCCTGTATGCTGTTTGTGATCTCATCGTGGCTGGTTCTGGGGGCCAATATTGAGGAGTTCCGGGGGCGTCTTCCGGAGTTTCAGAGTTTCTTCGGCTGGCCCAACCTGATCTATCTCTGGGCCACTCTGGGAATCGCCAAGATCATCCATGAGTTTGGTCACGGTCTGAGCTGCGTGCACTACGGCAGTGAGTGTCACGAAATGGGTGTAATGCTGCTGGTCTTCAGCCCCTGCCTGTATTGTGATGTGACCGATTCGTGGATGATGAGAAACAAATGGCATCGCATCATCATCGGTGCTGCCGGGATGTACATTGAGATTCTGCTGAGTGCGGTGGCAATTTATATCTGGTGGCTGACGCAGCCGGGACTGCTGCACATGCTGGCACTGAATGTGTTCTTCGTAACCACGATCACCACAGTGATCTTCAATGCCAACCCGCTGATGCGATTCGATGGTTACTACATTCTGGCGGACTTTCTTGAGATCCCCAATATGCGGCAGAAGTCCGAAAAGCTGCTGCGGGAGTCATTTGCGTGGTACTGCCTGGGGATTGAATCCCGACCGGATCCGTTCATGCCGGAAACCGGCCGCGTCTGGTTCATTACGTACGCAATAGCGGCATGGCTTTATCGCTGGGTCATTCTTTTCTCAATCAGCATGTTTCTGTACACAGTACTGAAGCCATACGATCTGCAGAGTATTGGCGTCACGGTGCTGATGTTTTCCATGGGTGGCATTTTCTTTGCCTTGTTCCGAAGTATCTGGCAGATTGTTGCTGCTCCAAGGATGGAACCGATGAGTAAACCAAAGATTGCGGCGTCGCTGACTGTCGCGGGACTGTGCCTGTGGTTTATTGCTTCCATACAGGTTCCGTGGTATCACGAGGCTCCCTGCGTAATCGAACCGGAAGGTGTGGTTCAGGTGACAGCGCCTGTCTCCGGGCGAATTGTCAGCCCTGCCGAGCACAGCGTGTGGTATCAGGAGATGGCTCGGTTTCAGGAGATTGTCCGTAGCGGTCTGATCCCGATTCGTGAGCCTGGAAAAACGGAACAGCTGTTGATTGCCCCGGGCGAAATCAGTCTGCTGGAGGGTATGCCGGCGCCTGAGGAGTACCGCCAGATCCCGGAGAATGGTGACATCGTGCAGTCGGGAGATGTCCTCGTTGTGCTGGAAAAGCCGGAAGATCTGATGCGGGATGATGAATTGCGTCGACGCGGTGCCGAGCTTGTTCTGCGTGCTGGTGAGTATGACAGTTATCTGAGGAACAGTGACCTTCGCGCCGCCAGCGATACTTTGGCCGAGGCACTGGAACTGAAGGACCTCATCCGTGAACTTGTTCGCCTGAATGCTCAGCGAGTTCTGCGATCGATGTCGGGGGGGCGGCTGGTGGCAGCACGGAGAATCCCGCAACAGCCTCGGTCGGAGGTTGAAAAAATGAAACTTTCCACGTGGCACGGGACGCCACTGGATGAACGCAATGCGGGCTGTCGGGTTGAGGCTGGTCAGGAAATTGTCAGCATCGCACCGAGTGATCGTATTCAGGTTGTACTGTATATCGATCAGTCCGATCGAGAAGCAATTCCGGTGTCGGGTGATGTTGAGGTCAAGTTTGATCATCTGGCAGACATTACATGGACCACTCGGATCGCGGAGGTTTCTCTGCAGGGGGAGCTGACAGCTCCGGAAGCACTGACGACTGCGCAGGGGGGAACTCTGGCGACTCGCGCCGGCACATCCGGGCAGCAGGAGCTTGCCAGCACAGCCTACCGGGCGATCGCCAATATGAATTTTTCGTGGCCGGAGAGCGAATCTGATCCGCTGCTGATGCGTTCCGGCATGCGTGGCAAGGCCCGATTTATGGTCTCTGATCGCACGCTGTTCGACTGGGCAAGTCTGTGGTTCTATGAGACGTTTCGTTTTCGTATCTGAAATCGCTGCACAGCTGAGTTCCCGCGATCGGTGGTGTCAATCCAGCCTGGAAGCCGTTTCTGCACTGTATCGCTGAAACCATGAACAAAGCATTCGTCAGAGAGCCGGACGCTGAATCAGCACTACGGTGCCCGGCATGCCAGGGCCGGGGAACGGAAGGAGCGGCCGCCGCCGCAGCTCATCATCTTGCAGATACTGACCGCGCACATCTTGCTGCTGAAGTCTGGTTCTGCGGCAATGCTGAATGCGAGGTGGTTTATTTTGACATGTTTGAGCAAATGGTGAGCGTCGATCGACTGCCTGCTCCGGTCTGGCCATGGTCTTCCTCAGCGCCGATCTGTGCGTGTTTCGGGCTGACTCTGGAGGATATTATTGCTGACGCTGAAGATCCGGAGCCGCTGCGAATTCGGGCGCTGCTGCTGCAGTCGAAATCAGCTGCAGCAGACTGCCGAACGCTGGCGGTCAGTGGTCAGTGCTGTATGACCGAGGTTCAGAAGCAGTATCTGAGAATGCGGCAGGGACGCTGATCGTGGCCTCAACGTCGGCGACCGGAAGGAATCGGCACAAGCTGGGGACGAGACTGCTGTTTTTGTCCGTCGGCCGGCGGTGGTGGCGGAGTTTCTTCACCGAACAGCAGACTGTTCCAGGGAGTGTCCAGCAGCAGGTCGAACCCCGGATTCTGTTCCTTCACCTGACAGGAACAGGCCCCGCACAGAAAACCGGAAAGCTCCTGCATGAGTTGTGGTGACATGTCTTCTGCCGGAATCACTTCCAGTACGCGGCCACGCCCAAAGACCGGGACGATCAGTGGCTGACCCTGATCCCATGCCTGCTGCTGAAATCCGGCCAGCTGTTCCACAAGATAACGTTCTGCAGGATCCTTTCCGGAAACTTCCAGAACGGAAAACTGCAGCAGCAGCGGAACTTCAGAGTACAGTTCGGAGCCCGGCAGTCCGATGCCGTCGGGCAATTCAAGTTTACGGGAGAGTACCGTGCATTGCTCTCGCAGCATCATTGAGCAGGTTGCTGCCGCTGCTGTGGACGCTGCACTTGTTTCCGGTTTCAGAACCAGCCAGACGATGGCATCACCCTCAAGGATGCGTCTGACCATTTCCTGTCGTGCCGGTGAAGTGTTCAGTGTTGCGGACTGCATGGTTTCGCGAAGTGACGCGTTCCAGTGATTGACTACGCGGTTCCGTCCTGTACGAGATCTGACAACAACAAACGGCAGTGACAGTTGTTGCTGAGACTGATGAAGTGACTCCCACAGCTGCTGTTCGGATTCCGCCTTACCGTCGTTGACCACAACCGGAATAACGCGGCAATTACTGTTCCCTCCGGCATTCACGGATTTCTGCTGCAGTTGCGCCGTAAAACGTGATTCCTCCTCAGTCAGAACACCGGAGCTGAACACGATGATTTCTGTCTGATCGGCGTTCCAGCGCTCGAGAGCGTATCGAAAGACAGGGATGTTGCAGCCGTGAGCGGCGTTGCCGAATGAGAGCATCAGTGCTGCAGCCAGAATCAGCATCGGCAGCGGACCTGTCAGCCGTGAGTGGTGCCCGCGGCAAACCGGCTGGGCTTCTGTGTGATGGTTCATAGTGATGCATCCTTCCTCAGCCCTGGTCATTTGCCAAAGCAGAGTACCTGGCCGTCGAGAGTGGTGAGGAAGAGCTGCCCGCGAGCCGCTGCCATGCCGTCCCATGCTGGCAGCGTATTAAGCCTGATGGTGTGTTCTACTTCACCCGTCTCAGCATTGACGGTAAGCAGCTGGCCACCCTGGCTTCCATTCAGTGCATTGTCCTGAGTTTCCAGCAGTTCATGCACCTGTTCTTCCTTCTTCGAGAGCTGTTCGAAGGTGGCTTCTTCATCGATCAGGTCGGGAGGCCCGGCGACAAAAAGGTGAAATCCGGACAGCACCATGGCTCGCGCGTAAATCGGAATATCCGTATTCCACCTGGGTTCGATCAGGCTGTTTCGAGCAATCGCCTCGGCTGCAGCCGCATCCTGTGGTGGAGTGTCTGCACCCTTGCGATTACCTCGTCCACTGAACCGCATTCCCTGTCCGGAGTGACCGGCTGCCGGTTTTCCTCCGACAAGGTCTCCGTTGTTGCGACCGGTGGAAAGATCTCGAGCGGTTCCGTCGTCGAAAGGAACGACAAGGACAGGATCGGGGAGCAGTTCTGATTCGTTGCTGAAGCGTTCAGCGATGGCAGCGGCGGTGGTCTCACCGTAGTACAGGCGGACTTCATCGATGATTCCGACGAACTGACCAGGGGATTTGTAGTTGCCCACGGCGCTGCCGTTATCGGCACCGATCTCCATACCCTGAGCGGGGTCTGAAGTGAGCAACGATGAGGCCTTGCCGACCGCGACAGATTCGCCGTCGACATACAGTGTTACAGTGAGGTCTCTGTTCAGGGTCCCTGCCAGATGATGCCAGCCTCCAACGATGCGTTCCGGACCGGTGACTGACGTGAGTTCGTCGCCGACGCGAATATGGAATACCGGGAGTCCGTTTTCGATGGACAGGGCAAATCCCTGGGAGGGGCCACCGCGGGCTGCCACAACTCCATTGGCTGCCGTGGTTGTCATCCATGCTTCGAGGATCAGGGGCTTACCGGTTGGATCCAGTTTGGGTGATTTTCCAAAGGCCACAAACTGTCCCGCGGCGGCATTATTATTGTTGTTCTTTTTCTGCACGAACCCATCCGGAACCTCCGGGGGATCCGGTGCTGCGGAAAACAACTGTCGTTCCATGGTGGTGGTCCAGCGGAAGTACTCCGGTTTGCGTCCGTATCCGAACACATATCCATTGCCGTGCACCATGATGTCGCCTGACGGGGCAAAGCGACCAGCCTGAAAATAACCGCCGTGACCGCCGGCAAAGTTTCTTCCGTAGACCCAGTAGGATCGATGAAACCAGCTGTCGTCGAGGAATCCCATGGGGGCGAACAGGTGTACGCCCTCGCCTCGCTGGGCACCGCCCTGACCTGCAAAGTCTCCCGACACGGGTCCGATTTCGAGGCGGTTGCCGGAGAAGTCAAACTTCTGTGACTTCATGTACACAAACTGATCATCAGCGACCAGAATGTCGGGAAGCCCGACCGGCATCTGCAGCACCTGCAGTTTTTCCTGCAGGTTGTTACCGGTTTCCGGGTTGGTCTCATCGATGAGTGTTTCGGAGAGTTGTTCACCGGTGCCGAGGTTGAGGCGAAGCAGCCTTAGACCGCCATCAAGGAAGTTTGATCGACCGGCTACTGCCCAGACCACGTTTTCGCGAATGAGCACACTTCCGTGCACTGGCCAGAGAGATTCCAGTTGCTCAAATGCCATTGCCCTGCGATCGAGTGGTGCAGCTCGATATTTCCAGATCAGTTGTCCATCATCGGCCCTGAGGCAGTAGATCCAGCCATCGGTACAGCCAAAGACTGCCCGACCCTGGCTGATTGCAGGAGGGCTGTCGATGCGGGCTGTTGCAGTCCATTTCCACGCTTCACTGCCATCCTTCTGATTCAGAGCGTACAGCGTGTGTTCGTCCGTTCTGGCGACATAGACAAGACCTTCGGCAATGACCGGCGATGTCAGTCTGCCGCCAAGCCTTGCTGTCCATTTTGTTTCGGGCTCAGCAGGAACATCCTGCTGAGTGGTTCCGCTGCGGCGCGAATCGTGGCGGAACATCGGCCAGTCGTCAGCCCCCCTGAGTTCGGCCAGAGGCTGCAACGGAGTCTGCCACGCGGGTCCGCGAACAAGCCGGCCTGCTTCCTCCACTTTTGCCGGCACCGGACGCCCGGGGGCCGCTGGTGCAAGAGCATTGAATCCAAACAGCTTGGCTTCGGGATAGCAGGCACAGTTGTGAGGTGGCGTATAGGTCAGTCCGTTACAGGGCATGATGCCGTAAAGGCATCCGCCGCGGACCCAGTGGTGGATATCCCAGTGTTCCTTTTCGAAGTCAACAAACTCCACACCTGTGCGTGAGGGAATCAGAAAGTTGTCTGTGGCTTTTGAGATATAGCAGCGGTGATGAAACCAATATGTGTCGACATCCGGAGCAAATTCCTTGCGAACGTCGCCGGTACGGGGGTCACGTCCGGTGAAGACACCACTGTCGCTGCCTGATGTCACTGGAGCGCACCACACGAGACC
>JALRDR010001052.1 GCA_023262145.1 Planctomycetaceae bacterium
ATTCGTCCCCTTTCGTCAGCAATCGGAAAAATCAGACGATCAGCAAGATCAAGGGATCTGTAACCAGGACCGTTGTCGCGTTTCACAATCAGGCCTGCAGCGGCCAGTTGTTCATCCGTGTAGCGATCTCGAGCCTGCTCCTGAAACCAGTAGCGATTCTGAGGGTGGTAGCCAAGCCGAAAGTTGCGGACAGTTTCCGGGGCGAGTTGCCGGTGTGCCAGGTATTTACGCGCGTTTGCCGCAGTCGGGCTGGTTCGCAAGGTCTGATGCATGAGTGCTGCTGCCCATTCCACAATGTCCAGTGTCTCCGCACGACCTGGACCAGACTGCCCTGCAGTTTTTCGGGACAACCGCCGGGGCATTTCCATGTTGGCGCGACGAGCCAGTGACTCAAGTGCCTCAATGAATGAGACCTTTTCAATTTCCATGATCCAGCGGAAGCAGTCGCCCCCTTCATCGCAGACCCAGCAGCGATATGACTGCCGGTCCGGATAGACGAAGAACGAAGGATTATGGTCCGGATGAAAGGGGCACAGGCCCGTATACTGCCTGCCACCATGCATTGGTTTCAGACTGACGGTTTCTGAAACCAGATCCACGAGGCTGGTATTGCTGCGGACCAGTTCCTTGAAGTCATCCCCCGATTCCTGCACTCAAATGCTCCTGTGTTTCCAGATGTTGTCTTCGTGCCCCGTGTTTCCCTGGGGCCAGCGTTTCTTGTTGCCAGCGTTTCTTGTTGCCAGTCTGATGACGGTTATCAGGTGATCCTGACATCAGCCGAATGGCCGTCATTTGTCAATTCAAATCTACTACTGCTCAGATCTGCTACTGCTCACCTGTCGCCAATGAAGCAGCAACGGATCAGTTCCGACAGATTACTGAGGCCCGCACCGACGTGTTTCACCAGCCTGTTGCAGATACTCCTGAGAATCTGCACTGTGCACTGATTGGCACTGATTGGCACTAATTGGCGTCCAGCAGCAGCTGCTGCAGCCGCTGACTCAGTATTTCAGAACCTGAACAAGTCGTCTTCCTGAGATTCCAGATACGGGAGCCTGGGACTCCCGCGAGCAGTCTCAGCTTCTTCCCAGTAGTCACCATGGCCTGCGATCAGCGGTCGGCAGGCCCCGACATGTTCGTATGTGAGCAGCATCGGATCGCAAGTACCCGAGTCGTCACTTCACCGGACACCTCACCGAACAGTACACCTGTTTCTGTAATCACTCTGGTTGAAATCAACCGTGCCCCATCCCTGGTGACCTCTCGACCGAACCCGCCCACAGCGTTACCCCGATTTGTCCGAGCAGCAGCAGCACCTGCCGCTTGCTGTACTTACAGGATGCATGGCTTGCTGCAGACTTGCAGCAGCTACTGCCCCACGCGTCTCAGGGAAGGATATGCAGAGGTTGTAGCGAGTCAATTGAGGTTTTATTACGACTTCCGGCGTGAGGCACCGGAGGGTGTTGTTTGCCGCCCGTTATCGGCAGGCTGCGTTGCCAGAACTTTTTCCGGTCACTTCACGCCGCAGCCTGGCTACCTTCGCTGGTCAGGCGAACGGACAGGAATCCGTGTTCTGAGATCCGCTTCCGGAGCATTTGTTGGAGCCGTCCCTCGTGTGCCCAACTCAGATCTCGGGCTTTGCAGGCAGCCGACTGCGATGGATGTTATCTGAGTCACGGAAAGGGTCAAGAATTCCAGCAGCTTTGCTGCGGCATATCTGCTGACAGTTGCGGCATGCGGAATCTGTCGTAGCCGCCACTGATTCGTCTGCAGCACCTTACTTTTGCAGCCTGGAAAAGTCTGTCGCTGCCCTCACTGCATCTACCCGAGTTATACCGTCGATGGAGGCTTTTCCATTCACTTTTTCCTCGCAGTACGGGCTTGCAAGTCCGGGAGAAAAAAATTCTGCGGAAATTGCTTACTCCACCGTTCGCACACAGAAACAGATGTATTAACGTTTGTTTATCTGTTATTCTCAACAAATGTTGAGCATGTGAGCATCGTTCTCAGGTGCGTGTTGCAGCAGACCAGCAACGCCCAATTCAGAATCAAAACGCCCCCAGTACTTTCCTCGCGGAGCGTATCAATGGCCGATAAGCCGCATGAAATACCGCTTGTGGAACGCTGTCGCCGCGCTGACAGTATCGCCCGGGAACTGTCGGAGCATCTTGTCCAGTCTCTGGTCCCGACCCTGAGCCGTCTGCGACGCTGCAGTAAGGTCTACGATGAGACAGAGGTCTCTGACCAGGAGATGTTCGATCATATGCAGCAGGTGCTGGAATCTGCAGACTTTGCGGATGGCCTGCAGGAAACACTGCTGCAATATCTCGATTCCATCAACGAAGAAAGCCGCGAAGTGCTCAATCTGTGACTGTTCGAGCAGCATGGGTTGTTCAGTGCAGACGCTCCCGATCCCAGCATTTCGTTGAAGACGCAGCCAGCAGAGTTGCCAGATATTGCTGCGGGCGATTGAATGGTGGCCGGTATCGATCATCTGCAGTTGGCGTGAAGGGAACCATGGATATTGCACCTACAATCTCCTCTCGAGAGGCGATCCTCGCACGCGTCAGGAAGGCACTCCCCCAGTCCGCTCCATTACCGGAAGTCCGGAATCGCGAAAGCTGGCAGGTGTTTGAAGATCCGCTGACGCATTTCAGCGAAGTGCTCAAAATGGTCGGCGGGGCGGCAGTCCATGTCCCCACGCTGGCTGCCGCTGCCGAGCAGCTCGAGCAACTCCCGACATGGCATCAGGCTCGCATTCGCTGCAGCTTTGTTGACGGGATTGGTGAAAGTCGCGGTATGCCGGTTCAGATTAATTCTCCTGTGGATTACGAGACCGTTGAATTTGCCGTGATGCGGGGAGAACTGGCGGTCGCGGAGAACGGGGCTGTCTGGGTCAGTGACGATTCATTGTCACATCGGGTGTTGTACTTTATTCCCCAGCACATGGCTCTGGTTGTTCCCGCCGGGGCAATTGTGAACAACATGCACGAGGCCTACGATCGGCTCAGCATCGGTAATCACCGTTATGCCGGGTTCATTTCCGGACCATCCAAGACTGCTGATATTGAACAGTCACTTGTGATTGGTGCTCATGGGGCAAGATCGCTGACCGTATTTCTGGTCGATGAGCTCCGCTGAGCTGCAGTTGGGCGGGGCCTGCGCAGTTGCTACATGCGCCAGAGTTTGCCCCGGCAACGGATTAAGCATCAACGCAGTTTTTTTGCTCGATTTCGTCCGGATCCACAGAAAACCGGTCGAGCCCTTCCGGCTGGAAGGTAGCTTTGAATCGCGGGTTTTCTGCATCGTGCAGTTCTGCGGTGGCACTGGAAGTGCACTGCATCCAACCCGGGGCACATTCCGTCTGCACGGATGCTGAGTATTCAGCGTGGGCAAGAAACATGAGCATCTGGAAACACCACTTCGCGGGCACCATCTGTGCATTGACTCTACTGTCAGGCATAGCAGATTACTGCTGCCTG
>JALRDR010001077.1 GCA_023262145.1 Planctomycetaceae bacterium
GGCAATCCCAAATTCACGCGTGACAACGGGGACAAGCTGTATCGACGCAGTCTGTACACATACTGGAAGCGTTCCGCTCCGCCTCCGAATATGCAGATCTTTGACGCACCCACACGTGAAAAGTGTGTGATCCAGCGTGCTCGCACGAACACTCCCCTGCAGGCTCTGGTGACGCTGAACGACGTGCAGTTTGTTGAAGCGGCTCGCCAGCTGGCCGGGCGGATGATGCAGGAGGGCGGGAATCTGCCAGCATCGCTGGTGGATCATGGGTTTGAACTGGTTGTCAGTCGTCCGGCAAGTTCGCTGGAATCGGAGCGACTTGTGGGGCTATATGAACGCAGTCGCGCCTGGTATCAGGAAAACGCAGACGCCGCCCAGAAGCTCCTGGCTCAGGGAGAATCACCGAATCCTGGGGGGCTTGATCCGGCAACTCATGCAGCATGGACAATTGTCGCCAGCACCATCCTGAACATGGATGAGACACTCACGCGTAACTGAAATCTCTGCCCCGCCGACGCACCCAGCACTGCTCAGCTCTCCTTCGACGAAGAACAACCCCCGGAGCCACATCATGGATCCCGTACTCGAACATCACCGCCTGCAGACACGCCGCAATCTGTTGTTTCAGGCACGCGGCTGTCTTGGTACTGCTGCACTTGCATCACTGCTCAGCCACGATGTCCGCGCGGCAGAGAATTCCCGGAGTGGCCCGGCGCTTGCTCAGCCACACTTTCCGGCGACTGCCAAACGGGTGATCTACCTGTTCATGGCTGGTGGTCCCAGCCACATCGACATGTTCGATTACAAGCCTGCACTGCGAAAGATTCATGGCACAGAGCTCCCGGAATCCATTCGTCAGGGCCAGCGGCTGACCGGAATGACCAGCGGTCAGAAGTCATTTCCCTGTGTCGCTCCCATGTTCAACTTCACGAGGCATGGGGAGAGGGGAACGTGGATCAATGCAGAACTGCTGCCGCATACAGCGAAGATCGCCGATGAAATCTCCATCATCCGCACGATGAACACGGAGGCCATCAATCATGATCCTGCAATCACATTCATTAATACGGGAACGCAGCAGCTGGGCCGGCCCAGCTTTGGTTCCTGGCTAAGCTACGGGCTGGGAAGTCCCAACCAGGATCTGCCGGCATATGTGACAATGATCTCCGTCGGGGCCAAGCCGGGCCAGGCGTTGTATTCGCGGTTGTGGAGCAGTGGGTTTCTGCCATCGAAGCATCAGGGCGTGCAGTTTCGCAGTGGAGAAGATCCGGTGCTGTATCTTTCCAATCCGGCGGGAATTCCTGCAGAACTCCGACGCAGCATGCTCGACAGCCTCGCAGAGATCAATTCGCAGAGTTATCAGCAGCTTGGCGATCCGGAGATTCAGGCACGCATCGCCCAGTATGAAATGGCCTATCGGATGCAGACATCGGTACCCGATCTGATGGATATTTCCGACGAGTCCGAATCCACGTTTGATCTGTACGGACCGGATTCGAAGAAGCCGGGGACTTTTGCTGCCAACTGTGTGCTGGCCCGACGTCTGGCCGAACGAGGTGTCCCGTTCGTGCAGCTGTTTCATCGCGGCTGGGACCAGCACGGGAATCTGCCCAATGAGATTCGTACAAACGCCGGTGGCACCGATCAGCCCGCAGCCGCTCTGGTGCGCGATCTGAAACAGCGGGGAATGCTGGAAGATACCGTGGTGATCTTTGGCGGAGAATTCGGTCGCACGATTTACAGTCAGGGTGCACTCACGAAGGACAGCCATGGGCGCGACCATCATGGCCGCTGCTTCTCCACCTGGGTGGCAGGTGGTGGCTTCAAACGCGGATTCGACTACGGCGTAACCGACGACTACTCCTACAACATCGTGCAGGATCCGGTACACATCAACGATCTGAATGCCACGATCCTGCACACGCTGGGTGTCGATCACAACCGCTTCACGGTCAAATACCAGGGACTTGACTGGAAGCTCACGGGTGTGGAAGGTGCGAACGTAGTGGAGCCTCTGCTGGCGTAATCTGCCGGCTGGAGCTGGCAGGCTGGCGTTCAGGGGCGAGCGCCCTGTGGGCAGAACTCTGGACAGATGTGGCTGCTGCGTCGGCCTTCCCTGCGGCGCTGGCAGGAACCGGCAGACGTCGCTATTTTTCCGGTGCAGTGTCGGCGGTTGTCGAGACGATGCATGCGAGGGCAAGCACTTCCCCCAGGTGGATTACAGCCCGTTCATCCAGCACAAGTTGCTTCTCCTGTGGAGGCAGTGTGTTCAGGTACAGATGCCGCGTCACTGTGCTGTCTGCAAATCTGCTGCGAAACTCCTCGACGACATCGAAATCGCGGAGACGTTCATCGTCAACAGGTGGCTGCTGTGAGACGAACCAGCGCAGATCAGGCAACTGCAGATCCTGACGAACCGCGTCAATCAGTGCTGCGGTCCGCTCGGCAGCAGCACGGCGAAACGGCATCCACGCAGTGTCATTTTCACCGACGTGGTAGCAGATTGCCTCCAGCTGAACCTTGTGGCCCCGCTGTTCAAGGCTGGCAACTGACTCCCGGATAAACTGCAGAAACGCAGGATACAGATTCCGGCTGACCGCCTCGCTGCCTTCCGGTGTCCAGTCGATGATCTGCGATCCACTGTGGGTGAACTTTGCGATGCAGAAATTGGTGATTCCATCCTGCCGCAGTTGACGCGCGAAACTGAGCTCGGGGCCGAAGTTATCGTAATGTCCCGCAGGTCCCAGCGGCTCCCAGTCTGCCGATCGCACAACGCCACCGCCCAGACTGTAACGAAATGGAA
>JALRDR010000112.1 GCA_023262145.1 Planctomycetaceae bacterium
GACACCACCGACGACTTTTACCAGCAGGCCAGCACACTGCTTACATCACAGCAGGCACAACAGGCCTTCACTCTGGATGGAGAGACGGAAGCGACTTTCAACCTGTACGGCCGCGACGTTGTCGGACTGCGTGGACCGGACAATCGCTTTCACCCCAAAGGCCTTGCCGAACGTCTCATTGTTGCCCGGCGTCTTGTCGAAGCCGGCGTACGGTTTGTGACAGTCACTTACGGATCGTGGGACTGCCACGTTGATGTCCGTTCCAATACGCTCGACCAGCTGCCAGCTCTGGATCACGCCATCGCCGGCCTCGTGACTGACCTGGATCAGCGAGGATTGCTGGACACGACGATTTTCTGGGTCACCTCAGAGTTTGGTCGCACACCGAAGGTCAACCGCGATGGCGGCCGGGACCACCATGCCCGCTGCTATTCCAGCCTGATCGCTGGTGGCGGCTTCAGCAGAGGTCAGATGTACGGCGCCAGTGACGCTACTGGTGCAGAACCGGCACGTGACGCCGTTGTGCTGGAGAACCTGCTGTTCACGATCTATCACCAGCTGGGCATCGACGCCAACAAGGAACTCCTGGCGTTCGGAACACGGCCGATTGAAATCATCAAGGAAGGGCGTCTGCTGGAAGGTCTGCTCAGCTGATCTGTTTCCGCTCCTGCCAATGCTATCTGCCCGACGTGTCAGGCTCCATCTCAATTTCCTTCTCCACACCGATGCGAACCATGAGCATTGTCAGACGCTGGTTGTTTCTCCTGCTGTACCTGTCCTGCACATCGCCGCCCGCCACGGCCGACATGGTCAAGGGCATTGAAGCGGTGACTCCACGCATCGGCCAGCGGGGTACGACAGTCGAAGTTCACATTCAGGGCATTTCGCTCTCCAACCCGCGCCAGATCGTCTTCTATCAACCCGGCATTCGCGCGGTCAATTTGCAGCCCGCCACTCCACTGCCGCGTATCGGCCTCGCCCACGGCGGCGCGATCGTGGAAGAAGTTGTCTGCCAGTTTGAAATCGCCCCCGACTGCGTGCCCGGAGAGCATCCCTTCCGATTACTCACGGCTACCGAACTGTCCTGTATCGGCACGTTTCACGTCTCCCCGTTTCTGGTGCTTGATGAGGGAGAAGAAAACAATGCATACAGTAATGACACACCGGAATCAGCGCTGCAGATCACCGGCAACGTGACGATACGTGGCCAGCTTGGAAGTGGCTCCCGATCGGACCGCGATCTGTATCGAGTCAATGGGCATGCAGGTGAGAGGTTGTCCGTCGAGGTGGATTCCGCACGCCTTGCTGATCGCCATTACGGAGACTCTGAGTACGATCTGAGTGTCCGCATTCTGGATCAGCATGGCCGACTGCTGGCTGCTGACGACGACAATTCCCTGCACCTGCAGGACCCGGTCCTGTCGGTAAGCCTGCTGCAGGACGGTCCGGTCTATGTCGAAGTGCAGCGTTCCATTTTTGCCCCCCGTGAGACGCAGTACTGCATCCATATTGGTAGCTTTCACCGTCCCCTGGCAGCCTTCCCGCCCGGCGGACAGATCGGCACCAGTCAGACAGTCCGTT
>JALRDR010001138.1 GCA_023262145.1 Planctomycetaceae bacterium
ATGCGATATGGCGGACATCAATTCGGAAACTGGGCCGGACAGCTTGGTGACGGACGTGCCATTATCCTTGGCGAAACGGTGAATGAACATGGGAAACGCTGGATGCTGCAACTGAAAGGTGCCGGCCCGACACCCTATTCCCGAACCGCCGATGGGCTCGCAGTCCTGCGTTCATCTGTCCGGGAATTTCTCTGCAGTGAGGCGATGTTCCACCTTGGTGTGCCGACAACACGGGCACTGAGCCTCGTCACCACCGGCGAATCAGTGCTCAGAGATATGTTCTATGACGGCAATCCTCAACAGGAGCCTGGAGCTGTCGTCTGTCGCGTCGCACCCTCATTCACGCGCTTCGGTAACTTTCAGATCCATTCATCCCTCAGGGAAACTGAACTGCTCAGCCGGCTTGTCGATTACACAATCACCACGGATTTCCCTGAACTGGAGGGATCTTCACAGCAACGCCGGAAGGATTGGTTCCATGAGGTCTGCCGGCGCACTGCCGAAATGATTACTCACTGGATGCGCGTGGGATTTGTGCATGGCGTGATGAATACAGACAATATGTCCATTCTCGGACTCACCATTGACTACGGCCCCTATGGCTGGCTGGAGGACTATGACACCAACTGGACTCCGAATACTACTGACGCCGGTGGCAGACGCTATTGCTTTGGCCGACAACCGTCCATCGCACTCTGGAATCTGCTCCAGCTCGCCAATGCTCTGATGCCGACCTTCCCGGACCCAGCCGACCTTCAGGAAGGCCTGGACCTCTACACCAGCCACTTCAACCAACAGTGCCTGACCATGATGAAACAGAAGACTGGCCTTGAGTCATCGATGTCAGAACGAAGTGAACAGCTGGTGGATGCTCTTCCCGGAGTCCTGCAGGCGACCGCAGCGGACATGACCCTCTTCTATCGTCAACTGGCTGAATTCCCTGTCGCCACCTGCGCATCTGCAGCTGATTCATCGCTCCAGGAAATCCCGGCGGGCATTCGCTCGGCACTCTACCGTCCGGATGAACTCAGTGATGATGCAACCGGCAGACTGCTGACGTGGCTGCAGGACTACCGCAGTGAAGTACAGAACAGTCGGATTCCCGATGCGGACCGACAATCGGCCATGAATCGTGTGAATCCACTCTATGTGCTCCGCAACTATCTCGCCCAGCTTGCCATCGACAAGGCAGAGCAGGGTGATGCGTCACTGCTCGAAGAACTGCTGGATGTACTCAGAAACCCCTACGATGAACAGCCCGGGAAGTCGCAGTTCGCTGAGAAACGCCCGGAATGGGCTCGACACAAGGCAGGCTGTTCAATGCTTTCATGCAGCTCCTGATTGCCTGCCGAAGCCAGACAATCCACATACCGAAAATCGGGTTTTCCGAATTCCAATGATGTTCTATCCTGCTGCATGTCAGAACATGTCCCCCCAGCCACCGGTAGCTCTCCGCCTTCCCGACAGATCCGCGTCAGGTTGAGTGAAATGAGTATAATTCGAGCGATCAGCCTGTATTCCGTGCCCATCATGCTGAGCATCGGGTCGTCCGGATGCAGGTATGACGGCAGCTTCATGCAGATGGACAGCAATTCCACACTGCCATTCTTCGGCCTGCAACTGTCTGTCGACACCGGCACTCGCCCTGGACCTCAGCCCGGACAACTGCAATATCGGGAACGGTCAAACATCAATATGGTGCCGGTCAAACTGGCCAGCCTGACCGAATGATCGTCTGTTGCCCCTTCTGCCGTGTTGCCACTACGGGGCAATATGCAGCATGCGGACTCGATGATTGTTGCTGTCTCCAATAAACAAGCGGCCATCCCTGGATACGAAGACTCCGTGCGGCCGATCCATCAGACACTGCTTCGCTGCACCCTCCGGCCCGTCTCCGCGCTGCCCGTTGCCGGCCACCGTTTCCACAATCTGAGTTGAACGTCTCCAGACGCGAACCGTGTGACTTTCCGTATCAGCAAAATACACATCTCCATTCGCTGCAATTGCCACCCCCTTGGGGCCCGACAATGCAGCATCCCTTGCTGGTCCACCATCCCCCGAGTAGCCACTGCGACCGTTGCCTGCCAGATGATGCAAACTGCGTTTCTGCAGATCAATGCGATACAATGCATTCCCCTCACGCAGGGCAAGAAACAGAGATTGCTCACCGTCAAAATCCAGAGCGCGAGGACCATTCAGGGGCGTGCCTGCAAGGGCGGCTCCATCAGGGGTCGCAGCGCGTTCTCCTGTCCCCGCAAATGTCTGAATAATACCAGTTGCTGCGTCCACAACCCGGATGCGATGGTTTCCGATGTCACAGATGTAGAGATTGTCAGCTTTGTCGAGAGCGATCGAATGAGGTTGCTTCAGCTGGGCTTCCGTCCCGGGGCCGCCGTCGCCCGAAAACCCAGGCGTTCCGTTGCCGGCTATTGTGCTGATGATTCCGGTGGCTGCGTCCACACGGCGAACCAGATGATTCTTCATCTCCACGAAAATCATGTTGCCCCGTGAATCGAAACGGACTTCATACGGCTCGTTCAGAGATGCATGCAGAGCAGGACCGCCATCACCACTCCAGCCACTGCGACCGCTGCCCGCCACAACCCGGGATGCACCGCTCTCCAGATCAATCCGTCGGACCACGTGCAGACCGACTTCACAGACATAAAGTGCAGCGTCCGGTCCGATCGTCAGTCCAAAAGGCTGAGCAACCGCGACTGAAGTGGCCTTGCCCTCCAGCTGCAATGGAGCCTCCTCACCATTTCCGGCAACTGTCAGCACGTCGCCGGCATACAGGGAAAGTACAGTCAAGTCAGCCAGTGCCGCCAGACACAGCAGCAGTCCTTTCATCCAGCCCGATTTCCACATCTGCACCGCTCCCCGATGGGATCAATCCTTAAGTCCATATCGCACAATACACCACAATGCCTGAAATCCGTCCTTCCAGCCAATCTTCTTGCCCTCAGCGTATGTTCGACCGGAATAGCTGATGGATGTCTCGTAAATTCGATATTGGCGTCGAGCCACTCGAGCAGTCATTTCCGGCTCAATTCCGAACCTCGACTGCTGCAAGTGCGGGCAGATCGCGTCAATCACATCTCGGCGAAAAACCTTGTAACAGGTCTCCATGTCGCTGAGATTCAGATTTGTGAAACAGTTTGAGAGTGTTGTGAGGAAGCGATTACCCATGTAATGCCAGAAATAAAGAACTCGGTGAGCCTGGTTTCCGAGGAACCGGCTGCCAAATACCACGTCAGCCTGATCCTGAACAATGGGACGGATCAGTCGCGGATACTCTGCCGGGTCATACTCAAGATCAGCATCCTGAATCACAACCACGGTGCCGTTCACCTGACTGAATCCGGTACGCAACGCTGCGCCCTTGCCCTGGTTCACACCGTGATGAAAGACTCGAACCAGATTCATGCCGTCACCAGAGGATTCAGCTTCTATTTCCGCCAGAACTTCAGCAGAACGATCCCGACTGCAGTCATTGACAAGCACGATTTCCTTGCGAATTGGTACATCACGAACCCGCTGCACAAGAGCTCGAAGAGTTTTTTCCTCGTTGTACACCGGGATCACAACAGACAGCAGAAACTCCTCCGGAATGACGTAGAACCCGAGCGATTTGCAGGCGGATTCGCCAATGGCACGCACCTGATTCTCATACCAGGTCCGCGACCACGGCCGCAGACCTTCAACTTCCAAGGACTCACTCTGCATAATGACCTGCACCCCCGTCGCTCAGACATCAACATTCACTACCGAAGCAACACGCCCATCAACGCCAGTGTAATCCAATTCCAGATCCAGCACACGCCAGGCTGCCGCCATGCACATTGAGTCAGTCATCCTGTATGTGCGTTTGCAGAACCACCCTCACCCCCACGTAAGCTCTCGACAATCTGAGTCAGTTGACTGGTGTCGCTTACTGTCAGCAGGCAACTGCCACCGTCAAGGTGCTCTGAACAGGGACCGGTCTCTCTGACTGTTACGCCAATTTGCTGCTTTGCGATGAGTCGAACTCGCTCTCGGTCACCGTTCCGCGAAAAATGCCACCAGACCGCAGACTCCTGCGGCTGCAGAAATTTCTGCAACCCCCGCGCAATCTGCCCCATTGTAGTTCGCGCATTCAAATCCTGCAGCGGACGCACAACACGAATTCCCTGCCACGATGTCAGCATACAGTCTCCCCCCAGAAATCCCCGCAAACCCTGCCTCCCCAGTTCACAGACGACCTCCCGCTGGAATCCCACAGCGTGCTGCCACCAGTCGCTGCCCTCACACCAGTCTCCCAGCAGACTCCCGCAGTACCTCCCCGTATTGTCCGTCAGCAGTCCGATCGCTCCCAAAAACTGCGGCTCAATTCCGCTGTCGTGCTGAGTCAACTTCCATTGCAGACCGCATTCTGCGATTCGCTGCAGCACTGGCTCCACCACAACACAACAGGATACTGCCCAGAATTTCTCCAGCCACGCTCGGTCCTGTGACTTCAGCACCGCACCCGCTCCTCGCATCTGGTTCCTTCCGGAATGTCCAAATTCGGCTTTCAGCAGCCAGCGAGAAACCTCAAGCCGTTCCAGTTCCGCAATCGCCCACTCCACCTCCTGAGTAGAACTGCAAACCGTCACCGGAAGCTTCAATTGAGGCCCGATTCCAGAGCAGGGCAGTGCCTCCGCGCCAGGCCAGCACCGCCGACTGTTCATCCTGCGGACCTGATCTGATGCGATGTCCGGCAGAATCAGGCCAGCTTCATGCCCAAATCGAATCGCAGCGTCGGACCAGGCCCACGGTGAGAATTCCCAGTCTGATCGCTCGTCATCAGACAACGCCTGCAGTTCCCGACAAGCCTCGCGGGGAGTGCGGTACTGCAGTCCCTGCAGGAGTTCACACAACTCTGCGGTCACCGGTGGCTCTTCGCAGACAACAAGATCAGCAGGGCCAGCCAGCAGCCCCAGTAACCACTGCACTTCCAGTGCCCGTCGACGAACTGCAGCCCCGCCGCGTGGTCCGCGTCCAGTCAACACATCCTCATAATTTGGTTCTGCATACCAGATCACAGGCATCGCTGCGCACTCCGAACTCACAACTGCTGATCCGCCCGCAGGCTGTGGTGCTGCAACACTGGACCAGGACGATTCGCTCCAGGTAACATACCCGTTCATTGTGGAACTACGAATCCTGCCGGTTTCGTTCCCGCCATTTTTCCTCGTCACTGACTTTTTGGAGTGCTGCTGTGCTGCTCGTAGATGGTCACCTTGACCTCGCATTGAATGGTGTCGACTGGAATCGCGATCTGCGCTGCTCTGTCGATGATCTCAGAGCTCAGGAATCCGCTCTCCAGATGACTGAAGCTGGTCGCTGTGGAGCGACACTCAGTCTGCCCGAGCTGCATGAGGCCGAGCTTTTCCTCTGCCTCTCCACGCTGCTCGCAAGACAGGAAAAAGAAATCAACCACTCCTTCGGCTGGACATCGCCGCAAACCTGCTACGCCATGGCTCACGCACACCTGGCATGGCATCGTGCCATGGAACGTGAAGGTCTGCTGAGAGCAATTCGCTGCAGGTCAGACCTGCAGGCACACCTCGCAGACTGGAATCGCTCAGGGCACTCCGCACCACTCGGATTCATTCAGACCATGGAAGGTGCAGATCCCATCCTCTGCCCGGATACTATTTATGAGTTTCACGAGCACGGACTGCGCGCCCTCGGACTGACTCACTATGGGGCAAACCGCTACGGAGGCGGTACAAGCTGTGAAGTAGGACTGGCTCTTGAGGCCATTCCGCTGCTCAAAAATGCAGAACAACTCGGAATCACAATCGATGTCACGCACCTTTCCGATGTTGCCTTCTGGCAACTCCTGGAAAACTTCGCTGGCCGAATCCATGCCAGTCATCAGAACTCACGCCGACTCGCACCCTGGCAACGGCAGTTCTCCGATGAACAATACCAGGCGGTCATCGAACGGGACGGAGTAATTGGTGTCGCATTTGACATCATCATGCTGCAGCCCGGCTACGTCAGACGACACAGCTCCCGTCAGGTAACGATGGATCGCGTCGTGGAGAACATTGACATTATCTGCCAGCTGGCCGGAAACACCCGCAACGTTGCGATTGGAACAGACCTGGATGGAGGCTATGGTGTTGAACAGACTCCGGCAGGATTCAACCGCTATCGCGACATCCAGCAACTCACCGAACTGCTCTCAAGACGTGGCTACCCTGAATCCGACATCGTTGGAATAATGAATGGCAACTGGATCCGCTTCTTCTCAGAGGTTCTTCCGGATCACTGACCTGCATCATT
>JALRDR010000024.1 GCA_023262145.1 Planctomycetaceae bacterium
TACGGGCTTCTGCCGAGGAAAACTCCTCCGGCAGAACTGCCACCGCAGCCCGCAGACTGCGGGCAATTCGCTCCACACGAACCCTGATACGCTCATACTCATTTGCCAGCTGATCCACCCGCACCACCGCTTCCGGTGTCAGATTATCGCGAGGGTGCAGTCGAGCCCCGTTGCCCGCCAGCCGATGCTGCCCAGCCCTGCGGCGACGCTCCAGTTCCCCCGTAATCTCTGCTGCCATCTGCTCCCGGACAACCATCAGCTGCATCTGAACAGTCTCTGCGTGTTCCGGAAAATCCGCAACAATCCCGGTGAGAATCTGCCCCGCCTCCGGATAGCGTTCCGCCTTCATCAGCATTCGCACAATCTCAAATCGCCGCGTTGCACTGCTGGCAAATCCGCTGCTCCTGGTCACGATGGATACCAGGTTCTGACGCGGGATGGCGTCCAGCGAGATGCGATAACTCCAGGCGTGCGTGGTACTGTCAACCTCCGCAAACAACTCGTTTAAAGAGACAATGGAAGAACTCAGCCGCGCTCCCGCACTACCGCCAGGCAGATCAGTCTCGGCAATCCCGCGCCCGTCAAAGATTCCGGGAAAAGGCAGAATATCCGGACGCTGCTCACGCCGCTGTCGTTCCCGCGGAATCCCGAAGGCCAGCGCCGGCCACGCATTCACGTCGGGAATCGGCTGCTCACTTCTGCGCATGGGAACAAATATCTGCCGATAACCCTGATCAATCTGCTGCATTCGCAGTCGCTGGTCCGGGCGATCCACCTCTCGCTGACTTGCCGGAAGTGGAGCCAGGGTGGTGGCGGCAGAACACATCCCCTGCAGAATCAGCCCGTTCTGCAGCCGGATCGTAGCCGCTATTGGCTTCTCCTGCTCCACGGGCAGAATCCGCACCTGCCCCTCAATTTCGTCTCCGCGAATCCTTGCGACCAGCAGGAACAGCATGCAGCAACCGCTCAACAGTCGCCCCCGCATCTTCGCTGGATCCTTAATCATCGCGTTCTCCACCCATCAACCGATGTCTGTAAAACCAAACAGGCCACTCGGAAACCGAGCGGCCTGCTGAGGTTTTGGCGAAGAGTACTTCATCCCTGAAGTGCATCCCCCATCCCTGAGGATCTTCGCCTTCGTTCAATGATCCCGTTTCACTGCTGGAAGAAGTCGGTTGGACCCCGCAACGTGTAGTAAGGATACTGGTAGGTCGCCGGTGGCACGTTGTCAGGAGGATAACTCAGACCCTGCGGCACCGAATAGTTCTGAAACGTACGATGTACCGGAACAAATGGCAGATTGCATGTTCCGTCCGGGCAGTTGCCATTCGTGTGCTGGCAATTCTGACTGTTCCCCGCATGCCCCTGCGAATGGCCGTGCTGGCAATCCTGACAACCGCTCAGCGAGACGGAACGGACCGGCGTTCCCGCCGTCATTGCAGCAGCCGGTTGCTGCTGACGCGGCTGTGTCGCCGTGGTACTATTGAAGGCTGTACAGCCAGTGCAAACCAGTCCAACCGCCCCCGAAAGCAGCAACGCCATCGTCACTCGATGCATGACATAAGCTCCCTGTTCACCCAATTGATCCCTGCAGTGCGACTGCAACACTCGGCCTCCGCGTGACTTTTCGCACTCAGGCACCGATTCTGATTGTTCACCCATCTTCGTTATCGGCAGAACAATCCTTCAATCGTGCAAAATCCCTGCAATTCCGATGACAGAATTCCTGGAAGTTCAGACGCTATTGCGGAATCAGCCACTTCGTCCTACAGTTCAATCACCGCCATCCACACTTCGATTTCGAAATAAATCTGGCGTAAACCAAAACAAATAAACGACTTGCATCGATCATGGAGGATTGCTGTGCACCTTGCCGCATCAACCAGAAGCCTCGCTGAACTGGATTTCGCGGCTGCCTGTCTGCAGTTGCAGGAATTGGGATTCGACAAAGTCGAACTCTGCCTCGGCGATTCTGCAAAACTGTTGCGGCCCGCTGCGGTCGCCGCAGATCCAGAAGGTCTGGCCGTACGAATGAAGGACGCCAGCCGCCTGACCACCGTCGCACTGATGCTGGAACCGGAAGTCGATCTGGTGACATTCTCAGGGATCGTCCGCTTCGCACAGCTGCTACGTGCCACGCAGATCACAATCAAGGCCTCGCCACTAGGTACTCCGTTCAATTCCGAAGTTGACCGGCTGCGGGAACGCAACGAAATCTGCCATCAGTCCGGTGTGCGACTGTCGATTCTGACAGAGCCGGGGGCACTCACCGAAGATCCACATACCGCGATTGAGATCTGCCAGGCCTCCAAAGGGGTCGGAATCACCCTGGATCCCAGCACCTTTATCTGCCGACCAGGCGGACCTGTCGACTTCGATGTGGTCTTCCCCCATGTCCTGCACGTGCACCTGCGAGATACGTCGCCGACAGCGATGCAGGTGCCGACCGGGCTCGGAGAAGTTGACTACAACCGAATTATCGCTGTACTGAATCAACTGGGCTATACCCGCAGCCTGAGCGTCGACCTGCTGCCCGGAGTCTTTGAGGGTGAAGATCGACTGCGAGAACTGCGGAAGCTGCACCTGCTGCTCAACAGCATGCTCTGAAGCACCACTGCGGCAAACTGTTCTCAACATCATTCGCCTCGAACAATCTGCTCCCGCACGAGGCGCCGGTGTCTGGTACCAGAGTCCTCCCCTGGGAGTCCTGCGCCTGCGTGTATAATCTCGGCAGTGCCCCCCCCTGATTGCTCAGGCTTCGTCCGTCACCACGCTCATCGTGACCTGACGGAACCGCTGCAACTCCTGTTGCAATCGCTGGAACTCGCTGTCGTCCGGAATCACACTCCCGAATCGCATGCGATGGTATGTCTCCGCCAGTCGCTGCGGCATTCCCTCAAGGCTTGCCGCGTGCAGACGATCCAGCAGCTGTAACTCGGCTGCCCGCGCATTCTGTAACGCCGTGTTCGCCTGTGAGATCGGTATGCCGGCCTGCTCACAACATTCCCGGAACTGCAGGTAAATCTGCGTCATCCGCGAGGCTGCCGCCTGTTCTGAGGATTCGTGGCCAGCACTCCTGCGGGGACCGCTGCGAAACCATTCCCGCAAACGTCGCCAGCGGCCGCGGTAAAGCATTGTTCCCGCCACGATCAGCATGGCGACAGAAAACAGGACGACAATGATCCTGCGGACGCTGAGATTCATTCTGGTGCGTGCTTCCTGCAATGCAGCAGTCAGTCCCTCCTGACGCAGTCGCTGCATCACCGATGATGCGACGTCAAACATCGGTTCCAGAAATGCCCGCTGCCGGTCAGGAGACATCTCATTGATGGCCCCGCTCCAGAAACCGCTCAGGGCCGCTCCCATGCTGGACAGCAGAGATCGATCGGCAACAGAATCACGCTCCCGCTGCCGCTGGGCTGCCGGCGTCGGGTCAACAGTGATCCAGTGATCATCCACCCACACCTCAGCCCAGGCGTGCGCGTTGCGTTCATATACCACATAGCCACCGCCCGATTCGTCCGCCTCGCATCCCGCATAGCCGGTTACCAGCCGTGCCGGAACACGCATCGCCTGCAGCAATAAGACGCAACCCGAGGCGAAATAATCGCAATGACCCTTGCGGCCACTGAACAAAAAGGATGTCAGCGGGTCGTTGTCCAGGTCAATGCGGGGCTGATCCAGAGAATACTCAAACCCCTCCGCCGGTGACAGATGGTCCAGCACCAGCTGCACCTTCTGCAGGACACTCAGACGACCACCACTGTTCCGCATCAGATTTCGGGCCAGATTATTGACGCGCGGATGATTGACCGAAATGTCAGGCGTGATCCAGGTCTCCAGCATCTGCG
>JALRDR010000100.1 GCA_023262145.1 Planctomycetaceae bacterium
GCCAATGATCATTTTGTCCAGTGGCAGACGGTAGGCCTGCAGACTGGCACGGAATCGTTCTCGAATTTCGGGGACACGCAGCCTGCCTGGAACGCCAAGCGGCCCCTCCTCCCAGACCTCATAGGGAAGCAGTGAGCTGAGCATGGTGGAACTGCGCTGCCAGGGGTACACATCGAATGAAAAATCAACCTGCTGCCGCGCCTCGCGATCGATGTACTCAAGCAGCGGTTGCACCTGTTCTGCGTTCTGCGCCTTCAGATGCGAAATATGGACAGCAACACCCGCTCGGCGGCCAATTTCGACAGCCTCCTGCACACCTTCTATCGTTCCCTTGCGGTAGCGAACATGCGTCACATAAAGACCGTTGTATTCGGCCATCGCGCGACAAACTTCAACCAGTTCCTCCGTTGAGGAAAAGCACTCCACGATGTAATCCAGCCCGGTCGATAACCCCACCGCCCCGGCCTCCATCCCTGTGCGCAGTTCCCGACAAACCGACTGCATCTGGTAGTCGTCCAGTGGAGCACGCCCGAACCCCGCAGCCAGACTGCGTAAATTGGCGTAAGGAACATGAAACGCCGAGTTCTGGCAGTTGCCACGATCCAGCGGGGTCATGAATTCCTGAAGCGTCTGCCAGCCCCGATAGTCTGTCATCCGCAGACCATCCAGCGTCCGCAGGTAATACATCCAGTCAGTGGCAGTGAACTGACTGACCGGCGCATAGCCGAGACCATCCGCCATCAGCACTTCGGTGCTGAACCCCTGGCGTACTTTGGATTCCAGCAGCGGCAGGCGGTGCATCCAGCCATCAGAATGATTGTGTACATCGATGAAACCGGGAGTCACAACCTGATCTGTTGCATCAATCTCCACCTTCCCGACTGCCTCAGACAGGTCTCCGATATCCGCAATCAGTGCATCACGAATTCCTACATCAGCAGAGAAACGAGCCTTACCGGTTCCGTCAATTATCTGCCCGTTTCGAATAATCAGATCAAACATGGTTGTTCAGCTGTCTGTAGTGGAGGTAGCTCGCCAGCCGGCACCATGCACAGATTCGCGAGCTGCACGCTGGAAGTGGCGGATATCCTACCGCACGTGCTGGTCACCGTTGAGCTCGCCGCATCTGCCAGCACGTGAAATTGGCAGAACAGAAAGTGCAACTGTCCCTTCACAGCAGCACCTGATCTGATTCCGGATGTTGCAAAAACAGCTGCTCAGCAGACCTGGCTGTCGCAATCCCGCGCGAATCAACGAGCATGGCAGCACACTTCATCCATACTGCCGCAGGCAGTACAGCATTGTGTGCTGCTTCAGTGCACGATCGGCACATCAGCCCCGGCCATCGTCAACAAATGACCGTTTCTTCCCCAGGCAGTCAGCACGGTTCTCTCTACGATCGTTCATTCTGCTGCGCGTTCCTCAGCCAGATCGGGTTTGTCCTCGCCAACACGCTCATGGCACACTACTCCCGCTGGATTGGGTTTCTTGGTGCCGACCTGCAGCAGACGGGCCTGATCATGGGTGCCGGGGCCATCATCAGCGTCTTCTCCCGACCGTGGATCGGCCAGTGGATTGATCGCTTTGGTCCACGCAACATGTGGTTTGTTGGCTATGCCATATTTGCTGCAGGCTCTCTTTCCAATCTGTTGCTGTCGGAACTGACATGGCTCATCTATGCCTGTCGCAGCATGATCGTCCTTGGCGCCGCCTTCGTGTTCTCCAGCAGTCTGACCTACATCTCACACCATTCCCCGCCGCATCGGCGGACAGAGGCAATCGGAACACTTGGAATCGCCGGGTTCATCGGCATGGCACTTGGACCATTTCTTGGTGATCTGCTGTTATCCGGTGAACGGGCATTCTCCGCATTCTCCACCATGTTTATGCTCGGAGGTGGAATACTCATTATTCCCGCCCTGCTGCTGTTCTTCGTCACACCACTCGGTGATGCGTTACAGCGATCCTCGGTGAGCCCGACTCAGTTCCTGCGAACTGTGATTCGCTTCTGGCCGGGAATGATCGTACTTGTCCTCGCGGCATTCGGACTCTGCATGAACATTCCGTTCGTGTTCCTT
The DNA here is from genome assembly GCA_023262145.1 of Planctomycetaceae bacterium. GTDB lineage: Bacteria > Planctomycetota > Planctomycetia > Planctomycetales > Planctomycetaceae > SXXK01. The sequence continues at coordinate 2,079 of JALRDR010000100.1, forward strand.
GCCAGATTCGTTGACGATGCGGCAATCAGCCTGCAGTCGATTCCCGCCGTCACCCTGTTTTTTCTCTGCTATTCGGCAACCGGAATCACCATTCGTATCACCGCACGTAAGGTGCCCGATCGCTTTGGACGTCGCAAGGTGCTGCTGCTTGGCACGCTGGTCATGAGTACCGGAATGCTGCTGTTCCAGATTGTGACTCCGGAAAACTCGTGGGCACTGGTCTTCCCCGCGATCTTCTGTGGTGGCGGACATGGATTGATGTTCCACACCTGCACCTCACTCTTTCTGGAACCCTTTCCGCCGGAATCACGTGGGGCCGGTTCAGCTCTGTCACTGATGGTGCTGGACCTCGGCATGATTGCCGGCGCTCCCGTGCTTGGCGAACTTGCTGCCCGCTACGACTATCCCACAATGTTTTCCGCTCTCGCAGCCGTGGTGCTCTTCGCCGGGACCTGCTACATGCTGGTCACCATTCCCATCTGGAAGGCACGCCGGCGGACAACAGACACCGATCAGGGCTGACGCAGACTGACCGCCTGAAATGCGGTCACGACAGACATGGTCAGTACTTCGCCCCGATGTGCTGCTGAGCAACAACGCCTGCTCCAGCGACGCAAGTGACTCGCGATTCCCGATCCCCTGAAAATTGATCGCCGCTGTCGCCACCGTAGCTGCATTGACTCCCTCCGACTGATCTTTCTCCGTGTCTCTGCGTCTCTGCGTCTCTGTGAGATCAAACTGTCCCGGGGCGAACACCTGCGTTGTGAAGTGTCCATCGACGCCGGTATTGGCGATCAATCATGCTCCCTCAGACGGATTCTTCTCCGTGACTCTGCGCCTCCGTGTGAACCAATCACTACTGACGGAGCCATCCAATTCTGAACGGAAGGCAGATTTTCTCACAGAGCCACAGAGACACGGAGAGGTATGAGAAACATCTTCTCCTTCCGTGATGACCCCGAAATCAAATTCTGTTTCTTCAAAGGCTATTTCCGTGGTCGGACCGGTGGGCACCTGGCTCGCCGCCTGGCTGGCTAAAGGCTCGGACGCCGGGTT
>JALRDR010000136.1 GCA_023262145.1 Planctomycetaceae bacterium
AGGCAACCTGTCCATTGCAGCCCGCCGCGGCTGCCATTTGTTCTGCGTCACAACCTGCAGGCCTGCAGTATCCGCCGCTAAAGTCCCGGCGCTTAAGTGCCGGCGCTGCAGTCTGGCCGTCAGCTGGCTCCAGACGGCGGACTGGACAGCTCATGCCATCAAATCTTCATCGACTCTCTGCACGCCATTATGCATGCCGAGAATCGACTGCAGATACGATCCCTCAGGAATACCATGATCCGGAATCTCACTGGCGGGGATACCCAGTGAACGATCTCAACAGCCAGACGGCCCGGCGTGTGCTTGCGGAGTCTCGAGGAGATTGTACCGCCTGACTTGCTGGCACGGTAAATTTGGTTACGGATTTCTGTTTTTCGGACTGCTGTCGTGCAGATGCAGGCTGCGGAAACGCCGGGAGAGGATCAGGCTGGCCAAAACAGGGTTCCACGTGAAGCCATTGACAGCGGCTTGTCATTCTTCCGGGACACCGTAGAACACGAGATTAATGATCTTCCAGTTTCCGCTTTGCTTCATCAGGGTGAAATGGTCGTAGCCATACTTTCTGTTCGGACCAGCGGTCAGTTTCCAGTAGACCACCACCCGGGCAAGGTTGGCTTCGAAGTTGATCACAGTTCGAACGGGCACTTCCACGGCTTTGAACAACGCCGTCTGGTGGTAGCTGGTCTGAGTCCTGATGAACGGATCCTTCAGCTGAGTGATCACCTTTCCGGAACCGACCTCCTGAATAACCGCCCCTGCGGAAAACAGGTCTCCGTAATCATCCATCCGCTGCTCAGACCAAGAACGGAAGTACTCCACAATCAGGTCGTTGATAACTTCTCGTTCGCGGTCAGTGGCAGTCTTCCGATCCTTCTCATCCTGTGGCTGGTACGGGAGCAGGACGGGAACAACTTTTCCCTTGATTGCCAGCTTCGCGCTCCTCCACGCTCGCAGATACTCCAGCACAAACGTTCGAATCAAAGGAATGTCCGCTGTTCTGCCGTCAATCAGCTGTGTTCCAGCGGGAGGAACATGGCAGAATCCCGCGACTTCCAGGCGGTTCTTTCCATGACACAGGTGTTCCAGGGAATACAGCGTTTCTTCGCAAAGGTAGTTGCCGGCCTCCTCTGATACTCGCACCGGAAAACCTCGCTTGCGAAGCGAATCCGCGACGGCCTGAAATGGAAAGGCCGATTTGTAGTGCGCGGGGCCGTCGCCGACGATCAATGGCTCAACCGGCAGCTCTCCTGCGTTGTCGGGGATTTCACCGCGCAGATTGTCGGCGACGGTTTCAATCGCAAAGGCTCCGGGGGCTCCCTGTCCGAAGGAGAAAACAGCCACGGGCCGATGCTCTGCCCGTAGTCGCTGCAGTTCCTGCATTGGCTTGCCCCAGATCACGGGCAATTCCGCTGCGACCAGCCGATATTCGTTCCACTCCGTACCGTTCAATTCACGAATCGCCTCCCATGAGGGATTTGGCAGCCGTTTTGCACCAAACGGCTCGAACCCGGTGAGCAGAATGACGGGGGGAGCTTCTGCCGGTGGGTCTGCAGGAACAGCCTGACTTGCTCCCGACAGAACCAGCGCAGTCAGCAGGACCACGAATCGCAGAATCGGAACAGCGAATTGTTGATTACGTTCCATGATGTGCCAATCGCGGCAAAGGGTTGGATAGACGAAGCGACCATTGCAGCCCACAGGCTATCCGGAAGTTGCAGGGCAGTGCAAATGCTGGCGTATTTTCTGGTGCTTTGGAACTTCAGGGAGTCGGCATCAGTCGGAACTGGTGAGAAAATCGGGTGGTTGTGGCGGCCGGACAACACTCTCCATTCTCAATAATTCTCCCTCCGCAGGCATCGTCCAGAAGCGATTTTCGAGTGGTTTGGTATAACCCGTAACACAAATGAAGGAACATCACTCGAATCTCCGTAGCGCTGGTCAGCACCGGCATTCAGAAGCGGAATTCGCTCTGCAAAAATCAATCAGAACTGACGGACAATGACCATAACTCGACCGCCCGTTGAGGAACTCCTGAGCGAGCGAATTCTGGTGATCGATGGCTCCATGGGGGCCCTGATCATGTCATCAAATCCGGACGAAGCCTTCTATCGTGGCGAGCGATTCAGGAACCATCCGGTTGATGTTCGTAATGCCACGGACCTGCTGGTTCTGACGCAGCCACAGCTCATTACGGACATTCATCAGCAGTACCTCGATGCTGGTGCGGACATCATTGAAACGGACACTTTCAACGCCAACACCGCGTCACTGGAAGAATTCCAGGTGGCGCATCTGACGCGTGAGATTAACCGCGTCGGAGCTGAAATCGCTCGTGCTGCAGCAGACAGCATGACTGCACGCAATCCGCTCAAACCGCGTTACGTCGCCGGCAGCATTGGTCCGACAAAGATCCAGCTGTCGATGAATGCAGACGCACCCGGCAGTCGACCATTCTCCTTCGATCAGATGGTCGAATCCTATGCCGAACAGGTGCGGGGACTGATGGATGGTGGCTGCGATCTGCTCCTGCCGGAGACCAGTTTTGATACTCTGAATATGAAGGCCTGCCTGTTTGCCATTCAGAGTGTATTCGAGGAGCAGGGGCGAGAACTCCCGGTGATGATTTCCGGGACAGTGTTTGCTGGCGGAGTGACTTTGCTGGGGCAGTCCATCGAAGCCTTCTGTAACGCTGTCGAACACTACCCGGCACTCAGCATCGGGTTCAACTGCGCGCTTGGCCCGAAGCAGATGAAACCTTACCTGCAGACACTCTCCGCGATGTCGCAGAGCTATGTCAGCTGCTATCCGAATGCCGGCATGCCCGACGGAATGGGTGGCTTCGACAGCTCACCGCAGGAATTCTCATCCATCATTCACGACATTGCCCGAGCCGGGCTGCTCAACATCGTCGGTGGCTGCTGCGGCACAACACCGGAATATATTCGTCGAGTAAGTGAGGCTGTGGATGGCGTTGCCCCTCGACAGATTCCCGAATCCAGTGGCTGGTCCTGCTATTCCGGATTCGATTTTGTTTCCATTCGCCCGGACAGCAACTTCCTCAACGTTGGCGAACGTACCAACGTCACCGGCTCGCGACGCTTTGCCCGACTGATCCGTGAAGAGAAATACGAAGAAGCCATCAGTGTGGCACGCGACCAGGTCGATGGCGGCGCAAATGTCATCGACGTCAATATGGATGAAGGCCTGCTGGACGGTCCCCGCTGCATGGAGAAGTTCCTGTGGCTGCTGCACGATGAGAACATCAAGGTTCCCATCATGATTGACAGCTCGGACTGGCGCGTCATTGAAGCTGGTCTGAAATGCTGTCACGGCAAGAGCATCGTCAACAGCATCAGCCTGAAGGAAGGGGAAGAGAAGTTTCTTGAACAGGCACGGCTGGTGCGCAAATACGGTGCCGCTGTTGTCGTGATGGCCTTCGATGAACAAGGGCAGGCGACCAGTTGTGCCGACAAGGTTCGCATCTGTAAACGCGCCTATCAGCTGCTGACAGAACAGGCCGGGTTCACTCCGCAGGATATTATCTTCGACCCCAATATCCTCACCGTTGGCACCGGGATGGAAGAACACGCCAATTATGCGGTGGAGTTCATCGAGGCGGTGCGACAGATCCATCAGGAATGCCCGGGGGCACGCACGTCCGGGGGTGTGAGCAACATTTCCTTCTCCTTCCGCGGCAATACGACCGTCCGCGAGGCAATGAATGCGGCGTTTCTGTATCACGCGATCCAGGCCGGCCGCGATATGGGCATCGTCAATCCGCAGCAACTGGAGGTTTACGATGAAATCGACCCCGAGCTGCTGGTCTATATCGAGGACGTTCTGCTCAATCGCAGGCCGGACGCAACGGAGAGACTGATTGACTTTGCAGAGACGGTGAAACAGCAGACGGGTTCATCGCGAGTGCGCACGGATGAGTGGAGAGACGGCACGGTTGAAGAACGTCTGCAGCATGCGTTACTGAAGGGTATCACCGACTTCATCGATGAGGATACAGAAGAAGCGCGGCAAAAGTATGGTCGTCCACTGGATATTATCCAGGGGCCGCTGATGGACGGGATGAATGTGATCGGCGAACTCTTCGGCGCCGGGCGCATGTTCCTTCCACAGGTTGTCAAATCAGCTCGCGTCATGAAAAAGTCCGTGGCCTGGCTGGAACCATTCATGGAGGCAGAAAAGGCTGCGGCAGCAAGCGGCCTCATGGAACGCTTCAATGAACAGGGTCTGTTTCTGGGGGAACGTGAGGAAGCGGTTGGGCTTGCTGAAACAGCCCGCAGTTCAGCGACCGAGGACGCAGCAGAATCCAGTCGTGGAGTATTTCTGATTGCCACGGTGAAAGGCGACGTGCATGACATCGGCAAGAACATCGTTGCTGTGGTGCTTCGCTGCAATAACTTCCGAGTCATTGATCTGGGCGTCATGGTACCCTGCGAAAAGATCCTTGAAGAAGCAATCAAATGCGGGGCAGACATTATCGGGCTCAGCGGACTGATCACTCCATCCCTTGAAGAAATGATTACTGTTGCCCGGACCATGCAGGAAGAAGGATTTCAGATTCCTTTGCTCATCGGTGGCGCCACAACCAGTGCTCGTCACACAGCCGTAAAGATTGCCCCTGCATACGACCAGCCCGTAGTGCACGTCGGCGATGCTTCACTGTCGGTAGGTGTTGTGGAGGCATTGCTGGACAAGGATCGCAAGCCGCAGTTCGTAGCGAACAATGCCATTGCCCAGGAAAAAGCCAGAGCTTCCTTCAGGATGAGGCAACAGCAGACTCTGGTCCCGTTCCAGAAGGCCTGTGAATCTCGCTTCCGTGCTCACTGGGATGATTACCAGCCACCGGTACCGGAGTTCACCGGAACAAGGGTGATTCATGATCTGCCACTGCGTGAACTGGTGCCGTTCATCGACTGGTCTCCCTTCTTCGCGTCATGGCAACTGATTGGCAAGTACCCGAGGATTTTGCAGGATGACGTGATCGGCGAAGAGGCCCGACGACTCTTTGCAGATGCTCAGCAGGAACTTCAGACCATCCTTGAAAACGGCAGTCTGCAGGCACATGCAGTCTACGGATTCTGGCCCGCCACTGGAGTTGGTGAAGACCTTGTGCTGTGGACCGACGAGCAGCGAGATCACGAACTGATGCGGTTCCCGATGCTGCGACAGCAGTGGGAACGAGTCGGCCAGAAGGACTTCCGATCGCTCGTGGATTACGTCGCTCCTGCTGACCGCCCGGAAATCCGTGACTACGTCGGCGCCTTTGCTGTCACCACTGGAGTTGGCTGCGATGAGCTTGCCGCTGCGGCGGAGTCTGAAAATGACGACTATCGAGCGATCATGATCAAGGCCCTTGCGGATCGACTGGCAGAAGCGTTTGCAGAATATCTGCACCATCGTGTTCGAAGGGAGTGGAGTTACGGCAGCAGCGAAGGTCTGAGCAACGAAGAGTTGATTGAGGAAAAGTATCGCGGTATTCGCCCCGCCTTCGGTTACCCGGCCTGCCCGGATCACCTTCCCAAGGGACCGCTCTGGAAATTACTCAATGCCGAACAGTCCACCGGGATGACATTGACCTCAAGCTATGCCATGTGGCCGGCAGCGTCGGTGAGCGGACTGTATTTCAGTCATCCGGATGCTCGTTACTTCAGCGTCGATCGGATTACACGCGATCAGGTGGAAAACTACGCGGAACGAATGCAAATGTCGGTTTCGCAGATGGAACGCTGGCTGGCCCCTAATCTTGGGTATGATCCCTGAACTGCTGACCGTACGAGATCTGATTCTGCTGAAGCATTGATCGGGAGATCTGCTGATGAACGATGACTATCTGACTCGTTTGCTTCTGGCTACGTTCGTCCTTGCAGGCACCGTTGCTGCTCCCGCCCCCGGTCAGGAAACTCCCTCACCCAGGCCGGTCAGCGAAGAGGAATTGCTGAAGCAGCAGACGCTGGCGGAAGAAAAGGTATGGAATGCACTTGCCGCTGAACTGCAGGGTGCGCGGGCACTCAATCCTCAGGGAACGGTACTCATTCAGGTGCAGAAAAAACGCGTTCTGCTGAAGACGAAAGTCGTCTGCCCTGACTGCATCCTTGAAATGGTACTGGTGCCCGATGGCAATCGCGAACACGAGACCATTCTGAGCATCCGTTCAAAGGCATTTGTGATTCATGCAGCCCTGCTGGGGATCGGACTTGAACCCGGCAAGCCGGCGGTCTTTTCGCCGGAGTTTGTTCCGCCCACGGGCCCGGTCATTCAGATTGAAGCCGTCTGGCAGGATGAATCGGGGCAGATTCAGCGTCGTTCGCTGCAGGAATGGGTGCGATTTAATACCCAACGATATCACAGTCAGGCCCTGCCTGCTCCACCGGCAGGCGTCACATTGCCCCACGGCAATCTGCGCTGGGATCGATTCAACAATGAGATCCTCTGGTTCGGCCCGATGACCACTGCGGAGCGGGATGAGTTGCTGGCACTTTCGACCGATGCGACCTATCAGACTGCGATCCGACGCTTTTACAAGGCTGGCCTGTCACGGCCACTGACTGCGGATTTTGTCTTCGCAGGAAGCAGCATGTACAAGGATGAAGAAACCGGACAGGAGTTCTATGAAGCAGAGGGAGGTCATCTGATCTGCACCTCAAATTTTCCGGACGCACTGCTGGATCTGCGTGAAGAAAGTTCCGCCGCTGATGGAGCTCAGTCTTACGAGGGCTGGACCGAACGCATTCCGCCAGAGAATACTCCGGTGCTGCTGATCCTGAGCCATGGCCAGAAAGAAAAAACGGCATCAGCCCTTGTGAAGCCAATGCCGTCTGCAGATTCTGAGTCCGCTGCTGCTTCACAGCAGTGACTTCGATTTATGCTCCGATCAGTACCGAAACGTCGCACCGAAGCTGAACCCGGTCGCCAGGAAGTCTCTCAGAGACATCTCGTTGCCAATGTCCACTGTGGTCACTCCACCTACAGCGGAGACAGTCGAATCGTAAACGATGTTCTCCTTCGGCTGAGTCACGTCTGTGATGAAGATCATTTCCCAGCCACCAAACAGTGAGAGTTGTGGGTTGACGTGAATCTCCGCGGCCAGGTTCACCTGCGTGACCGTTGCAAATTCGATCTCACTGTCAGCGATCAGCGTTTCCGCAAGCCCCAGCGGATTCGCACGGACCGAGGACTGATGATCATTCAGCCCCATCATCACCCGCGGCGTCACGCTGAATGTGAGATACTTGCTGGTCAATGCCAGTCGTGCACCCAGTTGTGGACCGTAGACGTTATTTATGGTGTCTGAGGCGATCGTCGTGAACTGATCCGGAACAATTGCATCGACTCCGTTGAACGCACCGTTTGTTCCGCTGACGGCAAACCGTTCGTCCAGGCTCAGATAGCGAAAACCGCCCAGCCACTGCCATGACAGCCCGGCTCCTCCGGGAGCATTGCTGTTTGTGAGCAGATTCAGTTCTGTTCCCCAAAGCTGAGCACCTGTCTGGATTTTCAGCGTATCGTTGAACAGCAGGGCATTGGCACCGGCGAAATCCTGTACCAGACCATCAGTAAGCAGCGGAATCGCGTAATTGGGAGCAAATACCTGCTGCCCGGGATTCAGTCCTGCCTGAGCCAGTCCCAGTTCGGGATCAATGGTCGGATCCAGATTAAATCGAGCGATACGGCCACCGGCAATGGAACCGTAATCCGAGAGCAGATTCTTCTGCTCTGAGCCGAAAAAGCTCAGTTCCATCTCGGCCCCGTCAAGTTGCATTCCCCACGTGCCGCGGATGCCACGAATGGAATCCTGGTTCATCCCCCGGAGAGTGGGAATGAGCACATCGCCGACGGGCAGACCGCCGTTGAGATTATCTACGTAGCTCACAGGGATATCGCGACCGCTGAGTGCTCCCAGCCCATTGTTCTGCAGACCGCTGACTGGAGCTCCAACCATCCCGTCTCCACTGCTGCCGAAATTCAGGTACATCATCTCCACCCGCAGCCAGCTGTTCTGGGATGCATTGGTGAGGAATCTCTCGATCGGACGGGATTCATCCCAGAGTGAATAATCACCGGTGATGAAGTGATTGTTCTGGGGAGCCGAATGTTGCACGGGCATCATCATCTGCTGAGCAGAGCCCTGTGGAGAGCTGAACAGCGCGACGACGGCAAAGCACAGTAATCGGTACAGGTTCGGACGGATCATTCGAGCCGGACCTTGTTCTAGAGGTCTGAAGACACGGTGACCGCGACAGAATGGCGGCCATCTTTCGTCGATATCGACATCCGCCAGTTTTAAACTTTGCTCCAATTCTGCCGACAAGGAAAGATTTTCCGGTTACACCGAACATCATGGTTTTGACAGTCCTGCGATTGGTACAGCGGCAGAATCTGCCGCGGCAGGGCGAACACGTTCCGCAGAGACACCATGTTTCCCACCGTCCTCGGTGCCATCCACTGTCGCGGGTGCCATCCACTGTTCCCGGTGCCATCCACTGTCTGTCGCGGGTGCCATCCACTGTTGCCGGTGTCATCCAC